>NZ_RZPH01000023.1:0-16625 GCF_004022825.1 Mesorhizobium sp. M7A.F.Ca.CA.004.04.2.1 | reverse complement strand
GTTGCCCGGCGCTACGGGCTGCGGCCGCGGCGGAACGCTCGCAAGCTTGCGACGTCGGCAGGACAGGCCACTCCCGCCTAGTGGTTTCGGTGGCGCCACCGGAACGACCCGTTGGGCCTACATCCTTGCACCAGAGCTCAAGGCCACGGCCTGAGAATCGGCCGCCGCTCCCCCTACTTGGTTCCTCAGCCGACAGCGCTAAGAAGGAGAGCAACTTCCGTCGGCGCGAGGATCATTGCGTCGTGGCCAGTGGCGAGTTCCTGCCACGCCCAGCCATCCTGCTTCGCGACCCATTCTCGCGCTCCCGCCATCGGCGGGTGGAGTGGATTAGTGCAGACGACATAGGTTCGGGGTCTGCCGTTGCCGAGCGGGTGCTCGAGCTTAAGTCCGCTTTCGTAGGTGCCTGCCGGATGCGGTGTTATCCGGCGCCGCACCCAGTCCGTGAGCGAGTGTCCCTCGGGAGTGCCGAATGCTGTTGGCGGCGGAGTCGGCATGAAGATACCCCGTCCTTCCTCCGCAACCAATTTTCGACGGGCGGCGACGATGTCGGGGGGCATGGTGCTGAATACACTTTGACCGCTCTCGACGATGGCGCCGTCGAGATAAACGAGATGGCTGATATGGTCGGGTATCCGGTCGGCGGCGCCGGTGATGCTGATGCCGCCTAGACTGTGACCGACAAGGATCACATCGCTCAGCTCTTCCGTTACAATGTGGTTGACGATGTCGGTCACGAATGTGTCGGGCGTGATGTCCTTGCACAGCAAACGTGCGCGTTCGCCGACACCTGTCTGGGTAGGCGTGGTCACGTGGCATCCCATCTTGCGAAGATTGGCGGCGACGTCCCGCCAACACCATCCGCCATGCCAGGCACCATGCACTAGCACATACGTCTTTATCATGGATTGTGCCGTTCCATTTGCTCACCGGCCGTTGTGGCTGCCATCCGGCACGATGGCCGGACATTGTCCAAAGGGGCTCGACCACGTTACCGGTGGTAAGTCCGGCACAGGCGCCCCGTGGCCTGAGGATACCCCTACCAAGTCGAGGAAACTTGAATTGCGAAACCCAATATTCACTAGCTCTTTGCAAGTGGATGGAGAGGCTCATGGTGTGCCGCAGTTGCTCGCTGCCGGCATGCTCTTGGCACCGGCTGATCATCCGAACTTGAACAGGACACCAAAGCCGCCGCGCGGATAGTTCCACTCGATGTCGCCGCCTTTCTCGCACAATATCCGGCAGGTGCCGCATTCCATGCAGCCGTCGGCGGTGATCTCGACTTGACCCTTGTCATTCAACTCATAGCATTTCGCCGGACAGACGTAGGTCAACGCAAGCAAGTTCGCGCTTGGCTTGTCGTGCGGTCGCACTATGATATGGGGGCGGCCGGAATCGACCAGATAGCGGTTCTGGTAAAGTTTGTCCTCGACACGAACCTTCGTCACTGCGATCGTCATCTTGTACCCTCTTCAGCGCCATGCCAATGCCAGGCGGACCGCGTCGCTGACCAACCCCCAGCGCGAGCGCGCGTTGATGAAGGCGGCCGTGGTGTTCTTTTCCTTCTCGATCTTCGGCGTGCCGTCGACACGCATGAAGGTCTGAGCGGCATGCGACATCAACCGCGGATAGCTGTCAAAAAAGTTGCTGGAATTGGTGTGGAGTAAGGCTGGCATGTCCTTGTATTTCTTAAGATCCTTGATCACAAAGGAGTCATCCAGCATCGTCTTGTAGAGCGCAAGGTTCGCTTTGGTCATAGGACCGTTGCGGCTTTTGACTTTGATGATCGCCTCAGCCGCGACACGACCCGAGGTCATGGCAAGGTTCGAACCCTCACGGTGAATGGCATTGTTCAGTTGCGCTGCGTCGCCGACGATGACCCAACCGTCGCCGAATAGCTGCGGAATGGCCCTGTAACCACCTTCGGGGATAAGATGGGCGGCATATTCTTTCACCTCCGAGCCAGCGATCAGCGGCCGGATCGAAGGATGGTTTTTCATCGCATCCAGGAGGGCGGACGGGCTCTCCATCGTCGCGGCGAAATCCGAGACCAGGCAGCCGATGCCGAGTGAAATCGACTCCTTATTGGTGTAAAGGAAGCCGAGCCCGGCCATGCTGCGAGAGATCGTGCCCACGGCCTCGATTACGCAGCCTTCATCGCCCTTCACCCCGAACCGCTGGCCAATGACCTCTTCGGGCAAGAAATGCATTTCCTTGACGGCAATCGCCACGGTCTCCGGCTTCGGCATCTCGCGCAGGCCTGCGCGAGTGCCAAGCAATCCCGACACCCCTTCTGCGAGAACGACCACATTCGCGAAGACCACTCCGCCAGCCCGGTCTGTGCGGACGCCGATCACCTTGCCATTGCCATCACGGACGAGTTCCGTCGCGGTCGTCTCACACAGGACCGTCGCGCCAGCCTCGCGCACCTTGCGGGAAAACCATTTGTCGAACTGGGCGCGGATGATCGTGTAGCGGTTGGGTTTCGCCTCATTGAAGTCGTCCGACCGGTAATGAATTCCGGTGTGAGACGTGTCGTCCATCACCCAAAGTCGCTGTTCGACCAGGTGCCGCTCGAGGGGCGCATCATCCCGGAAGTCCGGGATGATCTTCTCCAGCATGTTCGCGTACATTATGGCACCCTGGACGTTCTTAGAGCCCGGATATTCCCCGCGCTCCAACTGCAGTACCTTCAGCCCCTGGCTTGCCAAAGTGTAAGCAGCTGCGTTTCCAGACATGCCGGCTCCGACCACAATGGCATCGAATTGTTCAATCATGTCCTCTCCCTCAACTCGCAAGCTTGTCTCGACTGTGCGGCGACAGCCGCCGGGTGAAGGCTTCCGTCAGTGCGGGCAGGAAGCGGATTGCATCCGTGACGATCCCGAGGTGGGCGAACTCGAAAATCGGCGCGTTCGGATCGGTGTTGATCGCGACGATGAGATCGGCCCCCTCGACCCCAACTCGGTGCTGGATGGCGCCGGAAATTCCGGCCGCGATGTAAAGCTTCGGTCGAATGGTCTTGCCAGTTTGTCCAATCTGTCGATCAGCCGGCATCCAGCCCTTCTGGACCAAGGGGCGCGAACAGCCATGCTCGGCGCCGATCGCTCGGGCAAGATTCTTCACAAGCTGAAGGTTCTCCGCCGCTCCGAGACCGAGGCCTCCCGCAACCACGACATCCGCATAGGCAAGATTTGCCATTGCCGACTGGTTATCCGGTAGGAAGCCGAGGACTTTGGTGACGATATCGTCCTCAACGAGCGACAGCTTGTGCCGCATGACACGCCCGACCGGCTTATCCACCCGTTGCGGCATAGGCATGACCCTTGGTCGCACCGTCGCCATTTGCGGCCGGTAATTTAGTGTATAGATCGTACACAACAATGAGCCACCAAAAGTCGGACGGGTCGCGGCGAGTGAACCGTCGGAATCTACATCAAGTTCGGTGCAGTCGGCCGTGAGCCCCGTCTGCAGGGTCGTCGCTACCGAGCCTGCAAGATCCCTGCCCAGTGTGGTCGCGCCGAGAAGGAGGATTTCGGGTTTATGGGTATTGACCAGATCCGTGAGCGCCTTGGCGAACGGCTCGTTCCGGTAGTCGGCGAGCGGCGGCGCATCGACGATGTAGACAAGATCCGCCCCGTAAGCGAAGGCCTCGGCAACAGCGTCCGCGACCATCTCGCCCGGCGGTCCCAGCACGACGCCCGCGAGCTGGACTTCAAGCTTGTCGGCTAATTTGCGGCCTTCGCCCAGCAGTTCGAAGGATACAGGATGCACATTGCCGCGTTCGAGCTCGAGGAAGACCCACACGTGCCGGTAGTCTTTGAAACGGTCGGGAAGTTCTTTCTTTACACCGGCACGGCCGGGGGCAATGCGAGGGGTAGTTTGGCTTGCGGTCGACATTTTCTGCTCCTGGCCGTCACGTGCCGCTGTTGAAGGCCAGCTCATGTTCCAGCGCCGGCCGGCGGGTTAAGATATCGGCGATGAGTTCATCGGCTATGTCCTGCAAGCCCCTTTCCGCGGTGTCGATCTGCGCCGCCCTTTCTGCCCGTGCGGTGGGGGCGAAAACACGCTTGACGACTGTAGGCGAGCCACGCAGACCGCACCGGGTGAGATCGTCAATGCCGGCGTCGGCTGCAGTCCACTTCACGACTTGGCTGCGCGCCGCGCACAGAGCCTGCTGGAGCGAGCCCCGGCGGATTTCGTTGGTGTCTTCCAGCATGGTAATGAGGCAAGGGAGTCTGCTCTTCAGCAACTGGGTGCCGCCTTCGGCGCGACGAGCGACTTCGATCTCTCGCGTATCGAGATCGATGGAGGCAATCTTCGCGACATAGGTAAGTTGCGATAAATCTAGGCGCTTGGCTATGCCCGGTCCGACCTGGGCGGTATCGCCGTCAATCGTCTGCTTGCCGGTGAAGACGATGTCCGGCCTGCCGAAAGTCTCCCCAATTTTTGCGATTGCTTGCGAAAGAGCAAAGGAAGTCGCCAGCGTATCGGATCCGGCAAAATAGCGGTCCGTCAAGAGAACTGCTCGGTCAGCACCGTAACCGAGCGCCTTTCGCAGCGAGTCCTCCGCCATGGGCGGACCCATTGTGAGCACAGTAACCTCGCCACCATGAACGTCGCGCAGTTTGAGCGCTTCTTCGAGGGCGAACAGGTCGTAAGGATTGATGATGGTCGGAACACCCTGACGCATGATCGTGTTCGTCACCGGGTGCACGCGGATCTGTGCCGAATCCGGCACCTGCTTGATGCAGACTACGATATGCATTGGCGGTTTCTCTAAGCTCCCAGTCCGGATTCGTGCTTGGCGGTTCACCTCATTGCCTGCATCGTTCATGCCAAGTCGTCTTCCTGCCTCTATTCCAGAAGGTGGCTTCGTTTGCTTCCGAGGAGGCGTCATGAGGACTGGATTTGTCGACTTCTCGACATTGTCGCGTCGCAGCCGTGTCGGGCTCATTACTTTCCGAACCGCTTCAGTGCAGAGTCGAGCGGGACGAAGGCGCGGCCAGGTGCGGGACATATGTTTGGATCGTGGTCCCTTAGCACCTTGAACACACGTTGCGTGAGCGGCGAGGAAGTCGCGAAATCTTCGTAGGCGCGTTCCAGCTTGGCGCGCACCCGCGCGGCGATTACCTGGTTAGGCAGACCGGAGAAATCTTCTTCGGCAAGGTATTGGCCCACGCGCTTCATGATATGGAGCCGCGAGACATTCATCACTTTCGGGTCGTAGGAGACGTCAAGGCAGGCGAAGAAGTCCTCCGCGGCCGACAGGCCCTTCAGTCGCGCTAGGATATCGGTGCGATCGATCGGGCGGCTATCAGCGGAGCAGTTCATTGTATTCTCCCGGCGCGAAATTGTGGTGTCGATGCATTGGTGACATTGCTGACGGCGTGCCGACCTCTGGCACGGCGGCTGGGCAAGAGACTTGGCGATCTCAAGCTTTTCTGAAGTGGTGAAGGCGACCCCGAGTTTAACTGCTCTCCTTGCGCAGGGTCGTCACGTTGAGGAAGACCTCACGGCTCGTCGGCTATTGTGCCGCTCGGACCCGGGCCGGAATGAAGCTGTTCTGCACCTCGCCCGCACAGTCCAGCACTGGGAACGGCCCGTAGCTTCTCGGTGATCGCAGGCAGGACCTCAAGCACGCGGTCTACGTCATCTTCGCCGTTGTCACGCGACAAGGAGAAGCGGACTGCCCCACATGCCGCGTTCATAGCGATCAGAACATGGCTCGGTTCCAGTGAGCCAGAGGCACAGGCGGACCCGGCGGAACAGGCGATTCCCAGCCGGCTCAGGACAATTGGAATTGCATCGCCTTCGATACCTTCGAATCCAATGTTTGCAGTGTTTGGCAATCGCTCTTGCGGATCGCCGTTGATGGATGTGTTTGGGATGCGCTGGATGATCCCGTTCTCAAGGCGGTCGCGCAACCATTTTATTCGTTTTGTCTCGTCCATGAATTTCAAGGCGAGTTCGGCCGCCATGCCCAGTCCGACTATGCCGGGTGTGTTTTCAGTGCCTGCACGCCGGTCGCGCTCTTGGTGCCCACCCTTGATCATGGAGGAGAAGCGCACGCCACGTCTTACATAAAGCGCGCCTATCCCCTTTGGACCATGCAGCTTGTGGGCGGAGAGCGACAGCATGTCGATCGCGGTCGATTTCAGCTCAATCGGAAGCCTTCCGACCGCCTGCACTGCATCAGTGTGGAAAAGCGCGCCGACTTCCCTGGCTAGATCGGCAAGCTTAACCACGGGAAAGATCGTACCGGTCTCATTGTTCGCCCACATTATCGAGACGATTGCCACTTGTGGGGTGAGGGCGGTTCTGTAGGCGTCCAGGTCGAGCCGGCCGTAGTGATCGACTGGGATAATGTGCACCTTGACGCCGCGCGTCTTCTCAAGGTGCGCGCACAACTTCAGAACGGCCGGATGTTCAACCGCGGAAGTCACTATTTCCGTTCGGTCGGGCATCACCTCCAGCGCCGAAAGGATGGCTGTACTGTCGCTTTCAGTCCCGCCCGAGGTGAAGATGATCTCGTCCTCGAATCCCGCGCCGATGAGGGCTTGCAACTGTTGCCTCGCCTTTCTCACGGCTTCAGCAACCGATGCGCCATAGGCGTGCATGGACGAATGATTGCCAAATTGCTCCGTAAAGAAAGGCAACATCGCTCCAACGACTGCAGGATCAACCCGCGTCGTTGCGTTGTTGTCGAGATAGACAGGGTTCATGGGAGTGATCCTTCAACTGCTGAAATGATTCAAGGGTAGTCGGGCCATTGAACCTCTGGCGCATATCGTATCTGGTAAGGTGGGCGGCCGGGGGAGCGATGGCTTGGCTGACCGGTCGCTGTCGACATTGCCCTTTGGTGGCGGCATCCGCCGGGAATTCAGCTGTTTCGGGCAATTTTGTTTGCTTGCCCACGGCAACGATCGATGATCGCGATTTGGTGCATCACCGAACGCAATTGTTCCGGGCCGACAGTGCGTGTCGGCCGGTTCCAGAGCGCCGGCGGTTACCGGTTCGACGCAGTATTCCTTGGCGTCGCTATAGTCGAACATAGCCTGTTCCCTCGCAATCATTTGCAGGACTTGCCGCAGCCGCACGTCTCACGCGCATTGGGGTTATCGAAAACAAAGCCGGATGTTTCGAGCCCAGTGACGAAGTCCACGGTCATGCCGGCGGCATGGGGTTGGGAGCCTCTATCCATGAACACCTTGAGCCCATCTCGCTCGATGATCGCATCGCCCTCACGTGAGACGCTCTCCAGGCCCATTGAGTATTGGAAGCCGGCGCAGCCGCCGGCATGGACCATGATGCGAAATCCTTCCGCCGGCTCGCTGGCGCGGTAAAGAGCGGCCTTGATGGCGGCAACAGCGTTGTCGGTGAGCGTAATCATGGCTCGATTTCTCCTCGGTCCGGCGTTTTCGTGGATCATCTCGCATGGACCGTGCCAAAGGGAAGACGTGTCAAAAACCGTAGGACATCCCGACGTCTCTTATGCTCGATTGCTGGGGAGACGTCCGACAACCGACACTTACTGTCGGGTTTGTCGCGTCCGCGTCACAGGAAGGGCGCCTGAGTTCGCGATGCACTCACGCGTAAAGCAATGAACAGAGCCAAAGATGTTCAGAGCTTGCCGCGGAGCAACTGGCACGATTTTTGTGAAGCCTTCGTTGCGGCGGCAAAATTGCCGGCCGATTCACCTTTGGGTTGCCCTCGCAATCGAAGAACGAAGGAAAGCAATATGATCCATCAGACCCGCCTTGGTGGGAAAGCAGCACCGCCGGTGGTACCCGAATGCTCGATCGGCCGATTGGCGCCGACCACCCAACAATCGCTCGCTACCGGCGATTGGCCGCTGACCGCCCGGAGACAGGATTCGACTGGCATGTGCCTGACGATCGATCGCGTCCGCCGTGCACATCCCTGAGGCCCGTTTTTCGATCGATCGTCAAAAGAAGAACGGGGCAGGGGTAAAAACATGGATCAGCGCAAGAAGCGGTCGCCCAACGAAATCCGGCGTGCGTGGGAAGTCTGTCCGAACATTCCCGCGCGTGATTTCGCCGCCCAATTGGCCATTTCGGAAGCGGAACTGGTCGCGGCCCATTGCGGTTTCGGCGCGGCACGCATCGACCCGCGCGTCAATCACCTTCTGACGGGCCTCGAATTCGTGGGCGAAGTGACGGCGCTGACCCGCAATCAAGGTGCCGTGCACGAAAAGATTGGCGTCTTCAACAGAGTGATAACCGGCAACAATCACGCCATGGTCCTTGGTGACGAATTCGACCTTCGCGTCTTCCCGCAGGCTTGGAGGTATGGTTTCGCTGTTGAAAGGCGCCATCGCGGCGGAATCCAGCGCAGTTTGCAATTCTTCGACGCCGCCGGCGCAGCAGTGCATAAGGTGCATCTCAGGCCGGTCTCCAACCTTCATGCCTATCGAAAGCTGGTGGCCGAGCTCGTATCCGCCAACCAGGAGCCGACCATGTCGCTTAAGGCGAGAGTAGCCGACCTGGGCGCGAGGACTGCGGACTGGGCCGGCACGGTGGACGACCTACGCGAGTACTGGAGCCGGCTGACTGACGTCAACCTTCTAAAGACGCTCAAGCTCAGCCGCTGCCAGGCTTTGCGCATGGTCGGCCAGGATTACGCTTGGCTGCTCGACAATGCCGCAGTTGGCGCCGTGCTCCAGCGTGCGGCCGAAGACGAATTGCCGATCATGTGCTTCGTCGGCAACCGAGGTTCTATCCAGACCCATTCCGGCTTAATCAAGTCGGTCAAGCAGATCGGGCCGTGCATCCATGTGCTGGACGAAACGTTCCGGCTGCATCTCAGGACCCACCAAATCCGTGAGGTTTGGGCCGTGCGCAAGCCGACCAATGACAGTCACGTCACCTCGCTCGAAGCATATGGGTCCGACGGCAAGATCATCATCCAGTTGTTCGGTGCGCGCAAGGAAGGCGAACGCGAGCGCGACGACTGGCGGGTTCTGGCGGAAAACCTGCCTCGTTTCCCCGACAGCTACATGAGAAAAGACCGATCGTCGTCGGTGGGACGCCGGCGCCCATCTGCCTCCGCAGCCAGTAGCCGGGCATTGAAGCCGAGACCGGGGACACGATGACGCAATAAGCGCGCTGTATTATCGCAACGCGATGAGCAGGAAGCAATTTGGCGCTGCCCCATCGACCGCATGGTTACGACGAAGCCGCGGCCTTTGGGCCGAGCTCAGAGGTGACAATAGCGTGAACGCCGCCGACCGTCACTCCCCACCAGGCGGTCAGGTTTTGCGGTTCGGGCCGAGCAAAAATACTGTCAAGACAGCGAGGAACGTGGCAACCGCGCTGTAGACAAAGACACTGGCAATACCCGTGTGATCCACCAATAGGCCACCGCAAGTTGTGCCGGCTGCGATGGCCACTTGGAAGGTTATGACCATCAGTACACCAGCGCTCTCGGCCTGTTTCGGAGCGGCGCGTAGCACCATCCATGTCTGCAATCCGACCGGGACCGCGCCAAAAGCAAAGCCCCATACGGCAACTGCAATTGCCGAGGTCAAGGCCGATGCTCTCATGGTCAGGAGCGAGACAGCGGCTACGGCAATGAGCAGGGGCGGCAGGGCCGCGACCGCCTTGAGACTGTGTTTGGTGAGGAATGCGCCGGCTAAATTGCCGAAGACGCCGGCCGTGCCAAAAGCAAGGAACACGAGCGGGATTGACTTCTTGTCGAGCGCAGGAACGCTCTCGAGAAAGGCGCGGATGTAGGCGAAGCTGGCAAAATGGCCGGAAGCGACCAATAGCACGACTAGCACCGCAACCTTCATCGCCGGATTCTTCGCGACATCCAGCGGACTGCGGAATCTGCGCACTTCGATCGGAGGCAGTGGCGGAATGGTTACGAGTTGCACGAGCAGCGCAACGGCACTCACGATTGCGGCGACCTTGAACGAGGCTCGCCATCCCCAAATGTCACCGACATAAGCGCCGATTGGAGCCGCGCAGACGGAGGCGACAGAAACGCCGGTGAGGATGACCGACATGGCGCGCGGCATGAGGTGACTTGGAACCAGCCGCATCGCCAACGCTGCCGAAATTGACCAAAAACCACCAAGCGATATGCCAAGGACGACGCGTGCCGCCAGCAAAACCGGCAGCGACCCCGCAACCTCCGCCAGAACGTTCGACAGGATCAGCAGGAGCGTCATCGCCCAGATGACGACCCTGCGGTCCAGACGCTTTGTCACGATGGCGATTATCGGTGCCGAGATCGCCGCGACGATTGCGGCCGCTGTTAGCGCCTGTCCAGCCGTGCCCGTGGTGATACGGAGATCATGCGCGAGCGGTGTCAGAACGCTGGCGGGCAGAAACTCTGCCGTCACAAGCCCGAAGGTGCCGAAGGAAAGCGAAATGATGGCACCCCATGCAGGGCCAGAACGTTGATAGGGACTTTCTGGGTCAAGCCGATCTCGGTCGAACAAAGCCGCGTCCACTAAATCTGTCGCCGATTCGGTCATGAATGAGTTCTCCGGCTAGGAGCTGTTGCAGCAGGGGTGGCTACATCGCCGGGGATCAAAGCCGCGAGACCTTCCGGCGGCGGCCAGTCGGCATCAGTCGAGGCCTCGGAGCCCGACGCATCCGAGGCCTCATCGGAGGGCCGACGGACCCAACCGTCGACAATGCGGGAGAGTTCTCGGCGCGGTCGCATCGATCGCATTCGTCGAAGTGCGGTCTGTTCACTGCGAACCAAGCAAGCCGAACGCGGTGTCCTCGATCGAGGCCTTGATGGGGGGATGATCGACGATCTCTATATTGCTTTGAAGCAGGAAGTTCCGTCGCCATATGTGGTTATCCTGGCAGCCAGAATTGAGCGGTTGTCGCAAGCACCAAGGCGGTCGCAATGAGTGCAACGAGGCGGAAGTCTGATCGATGGCTGCGGTTCGATGGCCGCGCGATCGACAAAATTGAGGTGATG
This sequence comes from Mesorhizobium sp. M7A.F.Ca.CA.004.04.2.1, assembly GCF_004022825.1. Classification (NCBI taxonomy): domain Bacteria; kingdom Pseudomonadati; phylum Pseudomonadota; class Alphaproteobacteria; order Hyphomicrobiales; family Phyllobacteriaceae; genus Mesorhizobium; species Mesorhizobium sp. M7A.F.Ca.CA.004.04.2.1. The sequence continues at coordinate 5,669 of NZ_RZPH01000023.1, read as the reverse complement.
AGTTATCCCTTTTGAAGCCGTTGCTCCCAATTCTGGGATAAGGTAATTGCAGGCGGTCCCAGCAACGTCGGGCGGCCTTTTTGGTGATCGAATTCATGGGACGACACTCTCGGTCCGTGACGCATCTGCGAATGACTCCGCAAGTTCCGTGCCATCAACGACAAATCTGGCTCTGCTGAGCGGGTGGTGGAGGCACGAGCGTGGGCTATCCCAAGAGCTTGCCGCAAGGTTGTTCGAAGTTGAGGTGCCGGATAGACCGCAAATATGTCGGGCGGCCTGGGGTTGGCCAACACGAAGATGCGCAAGTTCAAAAGGACGAGCTGAACCCTTGCCGATATCCATCCGAGGCTGATCTGGAGAAGGTCAAGAACTGCGTCTTGAAGGCTTCCGCCGCACCGGCAAATGCTAAGCCAAGGTGCTGGGCAAGATGGACAGGGCCATCCAACCCGTCGACTGGACGCTCATTAATGGCGTCGGTGTGGCTCTGTAGCTGGCGAGAAAAACGCCCTGCTGAAAGACAAAAGCTCGTGTGGCCGGCTCTGAAGGACGGCCAATGAGGCATGCGAGGAGAGGCTATAGTCCATTCGTGTAGACTGATCTTGTCCTACGGAGGCGGCTAACCACCCCGCCAGACATCATCGAGGGGAGCGCCACTAGGCTCACCCCAAGTGTTGGTCGTTTCCACCTGGTGACCTCGGCCAAGTCACCAAGCCGCTTAGCGCAAGCTTTCGAACTGGATGCTCCCCGGGCACATGATCGGCTAGCGATCCCACCAGTTGAGTTGCTCCAAGTCGCTGTCTAGCATTCTACATTCTGTGTCCGACGCTGGACAAGAATGTTGCAATCCCGACCAGCAAGTCAGCGCAGGCGCCACCTGTTGCCCAGCAAACGGCAAGGATTATCGAAAGACGAATTCGGCACGGAGCTTGCACCGACGATTGCATGCAAATGCCGACAGCATCTCATGAACGGTCTCTCGATTCTGGCGCGGTTAAATCGCGGCCGGTTCCAGATCATGTCCCGCCCGAAATGGTGAGGGACTTCAACCTGTTTACGTCGCCCGGCATGTTGCCGACGGCTAACGGGGATCCGCATGCAGCGGTTGCTTGCGTTCATGCCGGGCCTCCGATCTTTTATTCAACCAGCAACACGCGCGACGGTCGGGGTACCTGGGTCATCACTCGCGCGAGCGACCAGCGCCGGGTGCTGCAGGACACCGAAACGTTTTCCAGCCATCGCAGCATCTTCGCCTCTGTGCTCGGCGAGAGCTGGCCGATGATCCCGCTTGAGCTCGATCCGCCATTCCACGGTGTTTTTCGCTCACTGCTCAATCCGCTGCTTTCGCCAAAGCGGGTAATGGCATTGGAGCCGGCTGTCCGGGAACGAGCGATCAAGCTGATCGACAGGATCGCCGCATCAGGCACGAGCTGCGACATCATGAAGGATTTTGCAGTTCCGTTCGCGGTCAATATCTTCCTTCGCTTTATTGGGCTTTCGGACAACGGACTAGAAACATTTGTCGGCTGGGCTAGAGATCTGCTCCACGGCGATAAGGAGCAACGACCACCCGCAGCCCGGACGATCGTGGCCTTCATCGACGAACTTGCCACCGAGCGCCGCAAGGAGCCGGTCGATGATTTCATGACCTTCATCGTGAAGGCAAAGGTCGAGGGTCGTCTGCTCAGTGACGAAGAAGTCCGTGGCATCGGCGTGCTTGTGTTCGTCGCGGGACTCGACACGGTCTCAGCAGCCATATGCTTCGACTTGGCCCATCTCGCGCGCAACCCCAAAGATCAGGAATTGCTACGAAGCGAACCTGACCGGATTGCCGTCGCTGCGGAAGAATTGCTGCGCGCCTATTCGACCATTCAGATGATCCGAGTGGCAACGAAGGATGTCGACTTCAAAGGCGCGCCGATCCGCAAGGGAGATTATGTTTCCTGTGCCACGATGATTGCCAATCGTGACCCGGCGGAATTCGAATGCCCGAATGAGATCGATCTGGCGCGCGAGGACAACCGGCACGCTGCCTTTGGCTATGGTCCCCATCGTTGTCTTGGCTCACACCTTGCCCGGCGGGAGATTGTCATTGGCCTGGAGGAGTGGCTGGCGCGCATCCCAGCCTTTCGGATCAAGACAGGGACTGAACCTATCACCTTCGGCGGCCATGTGTTCGGGATCGAGAATCTGATCCTGGAATGGTCCTGAAGTTTCAGCCAACGACATTGGAGTTCGCTATGCGTGTCGTCGTACATAAAGCCAGATGCCAGGGTCATGCGCGCTGCTGGGCGCGGGCGCCGAGAGTCTTCAAGCTTGATGACGCCGGCTACATCTTGCCCGGTGATATTGATGTTGCCGATGGGGAGCAACTGCTTGCCTCAAAAGGGGTACGAGCCTGCCCCGAACAAGCTCTGGAAGTTGACGAGCCCCCCGCTAACTCAGTTGTAGAGAGAGACACACGCAAAGTGCAGACTGGCATCGGGAAGGACAAAACAATCATACAATTCGCGACAGACCCTGTCGACCACGCGAAAATTACCGAACTGCGTGACCGAGAGGCGATCCGCAACTGCCTGTATCGGTACTGCCGCGGGATAGACCGCGCCGATGAGGCGGCGCTGCGTAGCGCATACTGGCCCGAAGCGTATGACAGGCACGGTCCCTATTGCGGACCGGCAGAGGACTTCATCCAATTTGCTCTCGGTCTGCCGGGGCACCGTAACATCCATCAAATCACGAACAGCCTGATCGACTTCATCAGTTCAGCAGAGGCCGCGGTCGAGAGCTATTTCACCGCGCTGCAACGCGGACCGGATACAGACCAAGAAATACGTCAGACGCTGCTTTGCGGCCGTTACTGCGATCTGTTTCAGAAGAGGCAGGACGAGTGGCGAATTGCGGAACGGACAGTCGTCTACGATTGGGTTGAGGAGCAAATCCCGCCAGCGATTCTTGAGGCAGATAGGTTCGGCCGGCGACAGCCGATTGGAGCACCACATCCAGACGATCCCATCTACCAGTTGCTCAAGGGTCACATCCCCACCGACCAAGATGGCGTCGAGGGTCCCCAACTGGGAGCTGCATAAGTGGGTAGGAATGGAGGATGAGCGCCCTACGGGAACGACATCTGTGTGGGGCCGCGACTGGCGGTCACTGCAACGATTTGGCTCGGCCCTTCATTCCGCCCAAGGTTGATGGGCTGAGATCACAAGCGGTCATCGTGGAGAAGCTCTCGTGAAACTGGCAGCACGCACCGTAATCATCACAGGCGCTGCGGGCGGGATCGGCCGTGCCCTGGTCGATATCCTTGCCGCGGACGGAGACACTGTAGTTGCGGTGGACCTTCCGGGCAGTGGTGTGGTTGAACTGGCTCGGGATCTCGGGTCGCCGCACGTCGGTCTGGAGTGCGATGTGTCGCGAGAGAAGGACATGCTCTCACTTTTCGGCCAGGTCGAAGCACGGTTCGCGCAAATCGATGTCCTCATCAACAATGCGGCGGTTGGACCCACGATGGATAGGATCATCGACACCGCTGTCGATACCTTCCGACGCGGCGTGACAGTGAACCTTATTGGGCCATTCGTTATGGCCCGGGAAGCGGCGCGGCGCATGAAGCCGGGCGGTGCGATCGTCAATGTGGCTTCGATGGCGGGCGTGGTCGGCAATCCCAGGCGCAACGCCTACGCAGCCTCGAAAGCTGGCGTGATCTCGTTGACAAAGTCCCTTGCATGCGAGTGGGCTATGCGAGGAATCCGCGTCACGGCGGTGGCGCCGGGCTCCGTCCGCACCCCAATGGTCACAGAACTGGCACGCGCTGGCAAAATGGACCTCGCGGCGATACGCCGCCGCGTGCCGATGGGGCGCTTGGCTCGCCCCGACGAGATCGCCAGGGTCGTGCGTTTTCTGAGCAGCACGCAGGCGCGCTACATCACCGGCTCGGTGCTGGCAGTCGACGGAGGCTGGATGTCATTCAACCAGCCGGGGGATGCTCCCCCGCCGGTGGATGGTGCGCTCCAAGCCGAGCTCTCCTGTCCGGCCGAATGCACAGATGCGCGAATCGTGCTCGTCACCGGTGGCGCAAAAAGCATTGGCGCGGCCGTCGCTCGCCGCTTTGCCGCGAACGGCGACACCGTCGTGATTGCTGATAAAGATGGCACTGCAGCGGCAGAGCTGGCTACATCGCTCCCCGGCAAGCATCTGGCGAAATCGCTGGACGTGGCCGTCGAGAGCGATGTGGTGTCGATGTTCGAAGAACTGAGGGGACGCTTCGGGTATATCGATGTTCTGGTCAATAGTGCTGATACCGCCGACAGGATTGTGCCTGCGATCGAGCAACTGTCGAAACAGCTCGAACACGTCCTGGATGTCAACCTTACCGGCGCCTTCACCTGCGCGCGCGAAGCGATCAAGGCTATGCGCCCGGGCGGCGTGATCCTCAATCTCGGGTCGATCGACAGCTTTCTGCCGTTCGCGCCGCGCCATGCCTACGGCGCCTCCAAGGCGGGGATGGATATGCTGACCCGTTGCATGGCGGCCGAACTCGGGCCGGTCGGAATTCGGACAGCCACCGTCGCTCCTGGCCACATCCGCACGCCCGCACTTGCTCAGTTGGCCAAAGCCGGCCGCATCGACCTGACAGCAATCGGACGACGCATCCCCATGGGCAGGATGGGACGGCCAGAAGACGTCGCAGATGCATCGTTCTTCCTTGCTTCGTCTGACGCCTCATACATCAACGGCTCGATCCTCTACGTGGACGGCGGCTGGACCTCGTTCGGTGATGCGGGAAACGCCAGCGAGCTCTATGACGAATGTTTTGCGGAGGCCGCAGGTTAATTGCCAGGCCTTCGCAGGGCGACCGGCCGAGCATTATGAAGCCTCGGCTCCACGACGCACCTGAGGTGCTTGAGATCCAAGCATGCGCATGCCGAGCACATTCCCGGTCGGCTGACGTGTCTATAACGAGGAGAAATCATGGAATTTGCCACTTTCATTCTGGCCGCCCAGCGTGGCTATCACCAATCCTCAGAAAGCGTCATCCGCAACTCCATCGAACAGGCCGTCGCTTCGGAGCAGGCTGGGTTCAACACCGCGTGGTTTGCTGAGCACCACTTCAACAATTACAGCCTCATACCATCCCCGCTGATGATGGTGGCGCACTGCGGCGGCTTGACAAGCACGATTCGCCTGGGCACTGCCGTCTGCGTGCTGCCGCTTTACCAACCGCAGCGCCTGCTGTCCGAGATCGGCTTCGCCGACATCGTTGCGAACGGCCGTCTCGAGCTCGGCGTAGGCTTGGGATACCAGCAGTTCGAGTTCGAACGGTTCGGCGTGGACATCGATGAGGCGCCGGCCGTCTTTTCGGAATACCTGGACATCATTCTCAAGGGCCTCAACCAAAACGTCTTCGAACACGACGGCCAGTATGAGAAGATCCCCCCAACAGCGATTTCGGTCCGCACAGTCCAGCAGCCGACGCCGCCTATCTGGATCGCTGGCGGAGCCGCACGGATGGCTCGGGCCTACCGCGAGGGGCACAATTTTTTTGTCACAGCCTTCCACGACGGCTTAGAGACTTTGACCACACTGCGTGAATCAGTCGAGAGGGCGGCGGCATCCGAGGAAAAGAACGTCACCGACGTCAAGATATCGCTGCTGCGCTGCTGCTA
>NZ_RZPH01000239.1:0-6653 GCF_004022825.1 Mesorhizobium sp. M7A.F.Ca.CA.004.04.2.1 | reverse complement strand
GCGTAAACCCATGCGGCAAGCGAGCCCATCGCCGCCACCGCGATCAGACCGCCGATGCGTGAGACGGCATTGTTGATGCCGGAGGCGGCCCCCGTGTCCTTGTCTTCCACCGCCGTCATGATCGCGGTCGACAAAGGCGACACGACCAGAGCCATGCCGAGCCCCATCAGCGCCATCAGCGGGAATATTCCAATCCAGAAATTGTGGATACCGGCGTAGGTGAGCAAGGCCAGCCCGGCAAACGCGAAAGCCACGACCAAGCTGCCGCAGGCGATCGGAAAACGTGGTCCGATCCGGTCCGAAAGCTTGCCGACCGGTCCCGACAAAAGCGCGATCAATGCCGACAAGGGCAGGAAGATGAAGCCGACCTCGGCCGTGCTCAGATCCCAGCCGGCGATCAGCAGCATCGGCAGATAGAAAAGGTTGGCCGATAGCGCAAAATAGAGGAAGAATGTCGCCACATTGGCGCCGGCGAAAGCACCGACGCGAAACAGGCTGAGGTCGATCATCGGCTCGCGCTGCCGAAGCTCGAAAACGATGAAGACAGCCAGCAGTACGACGCCTGCGGCAATGCTCGGCCCTGCCATGAGGCCCTCGCCGCTGGCGCTCATCGAGGTCAGCCCATAGGCAAGCGCGCCGAAGGCCAATGTCGCGAGCGCTGCACCACCGAGATCCAGGCTGCGTTTCTCCGTCGGCGTATCGGCAGGAACCTTGGCCAGCAGAAGCCAGATCGAGATCAAGCCCAGCGGCAGGTTGATGGCAAAGATCGCCCGCCAGATGCCGTCGCCGAAGGCCGACAGCACGAAACCGCCGAACACCGGGCCAAGTGCCGTGGTCAGCGCTGAAGCCGCCGCCCAGATCCCAATCGCGCGGCCGCGTTCTTTCTTCGGGTAGGCCTTGGCGATGATGGCGAGGCTGCCGGGCACCATGATTGCCGCACCGATGCCCTGCAACGCGCGAAATGCGATCAGCACAATGGCATTCGGCGCCAGCGCACAGGCCAGCGAAGCGACGATGAACAGCGCAATGCCGGACACGAAGGCGCGGCGCAGACCGAATCGGTCGCCGGCCGCACCCCCGGCCAGGATCAGCGCCGACAGCGTCAATGCATAGGCATTGGAAATCCACTGCGCCTCGGCAAGGTTGGCGCCGAGGTTGACGCGAATCGCCGGTGTGGCGATGGCCAGGATCGAGCCGTCTATGAAGCCAAGCGCCGAGGCCAGAATTGCCGCGATCAGCACAAATCGCCGCTGCGACTGCGGACAAAACGTTCCATGCGTGACCGGGCTCGTCAGCGGGACCGCGGCAGCTTTGCTCGGTGAATGCATGAAACCTTGCTTAAACCCCTAGCGCATCGGCAACAACCGGCCAGTGGCTTGCAGTCATTGAAACCAGCCGTTTGGCCAGGGTTGCACCCTGACAGGGTGCAAATGGCACAGTCATGCCAGCCCCGTTACGTGCAGCCGGCGGGGATTTCGATGAGGCGGCCGCTTGAAAGCTCGGCTTCATCCTGATCATGCAGCTGGTCTATGCCGCCGCACTTCCCAGTTCACTGCTGCGCAAGGTTATCGGCTGAAGGTCCGCCGACAAACTCCACCGTGACACCCGGCGAAACCAGCTTGGCCAACTCCCGCGCATCCCAGTTGGTCAGGCGTACGCAGCCATGGCTTTCGGTTTTGCCGATCTTCGACGGATCCGGCGTGCCGTGGATGCCATAGGTCGGCTTGTCCAGGGCGATCCAGACCGAGCCGACGGGACCGTTCGGCCCAGGCGGAATGGTCAGGACCTTGTCGTTCTGGCCCTGCTTGAAATTGATGCTGGGATTGTAGGTGTAGTTCGGATCGAGCGCGACGCGCGACACCGTGTGAATGCCGGACGGTGACGGCGTGTCCGAAGAGCCGATGGTTGCGGGATAGGCCGCGACCAGCCTGCCGCCGGCATCATAGGCGAAAACCTCTTTCTTGTCCTTGTCGGCGACGATGCGGGCCACCGGCGTCGAAACCAGTTTGCCGAAATTGGCGACCTTGATGGTCGTGCCGGGACGATTGAAATCGAGGTCCGGGTTGAGCGCTTTGAGATAATTCTCATCCATGTGGAAGCGCTCTGCGAGCGCCTCGGTCACCGACGTATAGCCCATGCGATCGAGTTGCGCCTTCTGGCTGTAGTCTTCCGGGATCGACGCGACATAGGGACCGGCCGCATCCTCCGCTGTGATCGTGTAGTTGGCGAAGGCATCGCCGCCGGATTGCGCAAGTGCCGCCTGGATGGCGACCGCGTCGGTCGATCGCAGATTGGCGCCGGTGATCTGGTTGTAGGCAGCGAGCGCTTTGTCGACGTTCGAACCGAAACGCCCGTCGATGACGCCAGGCGAAGCGCCACCCCGGTCGAGCAGCACCTGAAGGGCGGCGACATCCTGGCGCGCTCCCAGCGACAGTGCCGGGGCAACAGTGGTCTTGCCGCCAGTCTCTGGTGGCAGAGCTGCCTGATCGGCTGACGTCGCCGGCTGGGCAGGGTCTATCGAGGCTTCGTCCAGCGGCTGGCGCTTGATGGTACCCGGCTTTGCCGGCTGCGGCGCGTCGGGATAATTGTCATCGTAGCTGCCATCGTCCTGCGGTGCCGGCGGATAGGCTTCGACGGCATTGTCCCCATAGGGATCGTACTCGTCCGCCGGCGGCGGGATAACGCGGCCTTCCTCTTCCAACTGCTGGCGCCGGAACCGCGCCATGTCTTCCGGATCGTCGAGATAGTAGCGGTCGTCGCCGTCGGGGGCGCGGCCCAGTTCGCGCAGTCGTGTCTCGCGGCGCAAGGCGCGGCGGTCGAGCCGGGTCTGCGGCGGCTGGATGGCGATGACCTTGCCGGTATCGGCATCGACGATCACGCGGTTGCCCCTGGCGTCGTAGTAGATGTCGAGATTGCCGTCCTGGGCGACAAGGATGCCACCGGTATCGGCGGCACGGACAATCGGTGGTGCGCTGTCCTGCGTCGGGGCTGCGATTGCATTGGCAGACAAAAGCCCGCCGGCAAGTACCGAAAGGGTGAAGATCGTACGCAGCATAGTGGCGAAACTCTCCGGTCCGTAATTGCCGCCGCCCGGCATTGTTCTCTGGCGAAGCCCCTCGTCAGCAAACCAGTTACCCACCATATGGTTCCAACATGAACCGGGCATGAAGATGGCGGTTTTCCAGCGCCTCGAGGAATATAGACTAGCTTGCGGCAAGTCCCAATTCCTTGCGCGCCTGCCTGGTCAGTTTCAGGGCTACAAGGCGATGGCTCTCGCGCAGATAGTCCTTCAGCGCGGCATCATCCATGCTCTGGCTTGTCCGACGCTGGATCCATGTCATGCCGCGCGAGGCAAGATAGGGCGCGGGCCGCAGGCCCGGCTGCTCCTTGAGCACATCATAGGCGATATCGGAGCATTTGAAGGTGACGAAGAGCTGCTGGCCCTGATCCCAGCCGCCAACCGCGAAGACCTTGTCTCCGACCTTCCAGACATGGGCGCCGCCCCATTGGACAACGTGGTTCGTCGCGGGCAGCGAGGCGCAGAAGCCGTTGTAGTCGTCCAGCGTCATCCCGCCCCCTTTTTTTGCGCACGTCGCCCAAAAGTGGCCCCGGTTTTGGGAAAACGACATGCATATGACAAAGACCTAAAACGCCGCGCGTCCGGGAAGGACGCGCGGCGTAGGATCAGGCTGCCACTTCCGCCGCGACGATCGCCGGCTTCGAGCGGAAGTTCAGCCGGTCGGAACCGGCTGTCACCTTGACGGTCGAGCCGTCGAGAATGTCGCCGAGCAGGATCTTCTCCGCCAGCGGGTCCTGCAATTCCTTCTGCATCACCCGCTTCAGCGGCCGCGCGCCATAGGCCGGATCGTAGCCCTTGGCCGCCAGCCAGTCGACCGCCTCCTGGTCCAGCGACAGCGTGATCTTGCGGTCGACAAGCAGGCTCTCCAGCCGCTTGAGCTGGATCTCGACGATGCGGCCCATATCCTGCCGGCGCAGCCGGTGGAACAGGATCACCTCGTCGACGCGATTGAGGAACTCCGGCCGGAACGACGCCCTGACGACACCCATCACCTCGTCGCGAACCAGATCGACGTCCTGATCCTCGGTGAGATTGACGAGATATTCGGCGCCCAGGTTCGACGTCATGATGATCAGCGTGTTGCGGAAGTCCACCGTGCGGCCCTGCCCATCGGTCAGGCGGCCGTCATCGAGCACCTGCAACAGCACGTTGAACACATCGGGATGCGCCTTCTCGATTTCGTCGAACAGCACGACCTGATAGGGCCGGCGCCGCACCGCTTCGGTCAACGCGCCGCCTTCCTCATAGCCGACATAGCCGGGAGGTGCGCCGATCAGCCGGGCGACCGAGTGCTTTTCCATGAACTCCGACATGTCGATGCGCACCATCGCGCCCTCGTCGTCGAACAGGAAGCTTGCCAGCGCCTTGGTCAGTTCGGTCTTGCCGACGCCCGTCGGCCCGAGGAACATGAACGAGCCGATCGGCCGGTTCGGGTCCTGCAGGCCCGCGCGAGCGCGCCGCACCGCTTTGGAAACAGCCTGCACCGCCTCGCCCTGGCCGACGACACGCTTGCCGATCTCGTCTTCCATGCGCAGCAGCTTGTCGCGCTCCCCCTGCAGCATCTTGTCGACCGGAATGCCGGTCCAGCGCGAGACGATATGCGCGACGTGATCCGGCGTGACCACCTCTTCGACCATGCCAGCCTTGCCGTCCTGGGTTTCGGCCTCCTTCAGCTTCTTTTCCAGTTCCGGGATCTTGCCATAGGCAAGCTCGCCAGCGCGCTGGAATTCACCCTTGCGCTGCGCAATGGCGAGCTCGTTGCGCGCCTCGTCAAGCTGCTTCTTCAGATCGGCGGCCAGCCCGAGCTTCTGCTTCTCGGCCTGCCATTTGGCGGTGATCTCGGTCGATTCCTCCTCGAGGCCGACGAGTTCCTTTTCCAGGCGGGCAAGTCGATCCTTCGAGGCGTCGTCTGTCTCGACCTTGAGCGCCTCGCGTTCGATCTTGAGCTGCATGATGCGGCGATCGATCTCGTCCAGCGCCTCGGGCTTGGAATCGACCTGCATGCGCAGCCGCGATGCGGCTTCGTCGACCAGATCGATCGCCTTGTCCGGCAGGAAGCGATCGGCGATGTAGCGGTTGGACAGCGTCGCCGCCGCCACCAGCGCCGAATCCGAAATGCGCACCTTGTGGTGCTGCTCGTACTTCTCCTTCAGGCCGCGCAGGATCGAGACGGTGTCTTCCACCGTCGGCTCGTCGACGAACACCGGCTGGAAGCGGCGGGCAAGCGCTGCATCCTTCTCGACATGCTTGCGATACTCATCGAGCGTGGTGGCGCCGACGCAGTGCAGCTCGCCGCGCGCCAGCGCCGGCTTCAGAAGGTTCGACGCATCCATGGCGCCATCCGCCTTGCCGGCACCGACCAGGGTGTGCATCTCATCGATGAACAGGATGATGTTGCCGCTGGCCGAGGTGACTTCGGAGAGCACGGCCTTCAGCCGCTCCTCGAACTCGCCGCGATATTTGGCGCCGGCAATCAGCGCGCCCATGTCGAGCGCCATCAATTGCTTATCCTTCAGCGATTCCGGCACGTCGCCATTGACGATGCGCAGCGCCAGGCCTTCGGCGATCGCCGTCTTGCCGACGCCCGGTTCGCCGATCAGCACCGGATTGTTCTTGGTGCGGCGCGACAGCACCTGAATGGTGCGGCGGATCTCGTCGTCACGGCCGATCACGGGGTCCAGCTTGCCGGCACGGGCATCCGCGGTCAGGTCGCGCGCGTATTTCTTCAGCGCGTCGTAGCCCTGTTCGGCACTCGCCGAATCGGCGGTGCGGCCCTTGCGGACGTCATTGATGACCTGGTTGAGCGCCTGCGGGGTGACGCCGGCCTTGGCCAGTATGTCGGCGGTCTTGGCCGACTTCTCCATGGCCAGCGCCTGCAAGAGCCGCTCCACCGTGACAAAGCTGTCGCCGGCTTTCTTGGCCAGTTCCTCGGCGGTCGAAAACACTTTTGCCAGCGGCTGGGCCAGATAGAGCTGGCCATTGCCGCCCTCGACCTTGGGCATCGCTTCGAGTGCCGTCTCGACGCCAAGCTTGACGTCGCGGACGTTGCCGCCGGCGCGTTCGATCAGCGACGCGGCCAGGCCCTCATCGTCGTCGACGAGCACTTTCAGGATATGCTCAGGGGTGAATTGCTGATGGTTGCGGGAAAGCGCCATAGTCTGCGCGGACTGGATAAAACCGCGCACGCGCTCTGAGTATTTCTCAAGGTTCATATCTGTCTCCTTCCATCACCGGCCCGCTTTGCGGCACCGGATCCGATTGCGGTGACGGACCCTCCCATTCGAGCCGGGTCCAGTTGAGGCTGATATGGTGCACAAGCTCCGAACCCTCAAGACGTCTCGATATCGGCAACTTCATAATATTGCACGGCCGCCCAAACGAAAACGGCGGAGATTTCTCTCCGCCGTTCAATGCCTTGAAATGCCGTTCGATCAGTTGTCGATATCGACATTGATCGGTTGGGCGTTGCCGCTGTCGACCGGGGCCGCAGCCGCCTCGCCGGCGTTGGCCACGGAATTGGCATTGTCACTACCGCCATCAACCTGATCGGCGTTGACGCGCGGGCGGCGCGGCC
>NZ_RZPH01000238.1:0-6659 GCF_004022825.1 Mesorhizobium sp. M7A.F.Ca.CA.004.04.2.1 | reverse complement strand
CGCCGCAGCCTTCGCTGCAGGCTTCTTGGCTGGTGCCGCCTTCGCCGCCGGCTTTGCCGCTGCCTTGGCGGGTGCTGCTTTCTTCACTGCCGGTTTCGCAGCAGCTTTCGCTGCCGGCTTCTTGGCCGGTGCTGCTTTTGCCTTGGCCGCCGCGGCCTTCGGCTTGGCAGCGGGTGCTGCTTTCTTCACTGCAGCTGCGACCTTCGCCGTCGCTGCTTTTGCGGGTGCTTTCTTTGCCGGTGCCTTCGACGCCGGCGCTTTGGATGACTGCTTAGCCATGCGATGCCCCTTCCGTTGTGCCGACGGCCGTAATGACCCGGCGCGCTCATGCATATCTGACTCGCGGCTTGCTAGCCAGCGAAGCAATAGACTGATTTTCGCAACTTAACTTTCGGTTACGATCGGCACATGATCGTGCTGATCGTCGCAGAAATTCACTGCTGATCTTCGACCATCGGCTAGAATGTGTCGCCGACATTCTCCACACTCCGCGGGAGCGCTCTTCTCGTGAAGCTCCGAAGATCAGCGAACAGCTTTGCGTGTCGATCTTCGTTCGCCAATATCATGACCACAGCCTCAGCGGTGCGATCATCTCATGCAGGCGGACGATCTATACTGCAATGCGGCAGCCGGCCAATGCATCACCTTGTCAAGCGCGATCGCAGACCCGACTGCTCGTGAATTGACAGACAACTCTATATGGCAGAGTATTCTGCACAGAAGGCCGGAGTACTTCGATGTCCATCGCACAGGGACAAACGGCGCTGTCGCCGTTCGAGATTGCCAAGACGGTCCGCCACGGCGGCGGCATGGTTGTCGGTGGCCTCCGGCTTGGCTGCACCGGAGCCAATCGATGAGTGCCGACGAAATCATACACCAGAGCACTCGGCTCAGGATCATGGCCGCGCTGAACATGCTGGAAAGGCGCCAAACGCTGGACTTCACCGGGCTGAAGGCCATCGTGGACGTCACGGACGGCAATCTCGGCGCGCATCTCGATACGCTGGCCAGGGCCGGTTATGTCGACATCGAAAAGCTGTTCGTCGGCCGCCGGCCGCAGACGCGCGTCAAGGCGACCACGAGTGGACGGCGCGCGTTCCGCGGCCACGCCGCATTCCTGCGCAAGATCATCGATCAGGCGATGCCGCGCAGGAAATAGCGTGGCGACTGGGCAATCCGCTCAGCGCGCGGCAACAACGGCAACGCCGGCGCCTATCATCACACCGCCCGCCGCGCGGTCACCCGGCGTACGATCCTTGGCGTGCGCAACAGGTTGCGGGCGCGGCCGGCGAGGATGATATGAACGCCGATCACCACCGCTTCAACAGCCAGGATCACCATCATCAGCACACCAAGATGAGCAGCATTGAGCGATGCGCCTACGCCGCTAGGCAACAGCGCGACGTAGAACAACGGCATTTTCGGATTGCCAAGATTGAGCGCGATGCCGGTGGCAAAAATCGTCAGCAGCCCTCGCCGTCCTGAGACGGGCTGCCGTCCAGAATCTTCGCGATCCGCATTTCCGTCACGACTGATAGCCGAGGCAGATGGCGCCGAGCGCGACGATAGCGCAGGCGCCGACCCGCCGCGGCGTCAGCATCTCGCCGAGGAACAGGCGTCCGATGAAGGCCGCGAAGACGACGCTGGTTTCGCGGATCGCGGTGATCGGACCTGCTGGTCCGAGCGCGAAGGCCGCGACCACGACACCGTAGGCCAGAAGTGCAAACAGGCCTCCGCCGAGCGCCTTCCAGGTTTCAGGCGCGCGCGGGTCGACAATGAGCCGGCCACGGCAGGCGACGAAGGCCGCCGGCAGCAACGCGCCGTAGATCAGCAGGACCCATGCGGTGTAGGCGCCGGCATTTCCCGCCGCCCGAACGCCGAGCGCATCGACCGTCGCATAGGCGGCGATGATCGCTCCCGTTGCCAATGCATAGAATATCGATGTCGTGGCGGCCCTGCCCCGTCCGAGTGAAAGGCCCATGATGCCGCCAGCGACCAGCGCGACGCCGACGGTCTGCGGCAGAGTGAGCTGCTGGTTGGCCAGGAAGAACCCGCCGAGCGTGACAAGCAGCGGCACGCTGCCGCGAACGATCGGATAGACCTGCCCCAGTTCGCCGTATCTGTAGGCGGCCACGAGAAACAAGGTGTAGCCAACCTGCAGGCAGGCCGAGAGCACGATATAGGACCAGGCCGGCGCGGCCGGAAGGGCGTGGAAGAAGGCGAAGGGGATGGCGAGCGCCGTGCTTGAAAAGCTCATGACGGTAACGGTCCACAACCGGTCGGCCCCCGTGCGCAGGAACGCGTTCCAGCTTGCGTGCAGGATCGCCGCAAACAATGCGAGCCCGATGACCAGCGGGCTCATTGCGGCCGGCGCGAGGCGGCGACGATGCCCATGGCCGCCTTGCGGGAGTCGCGAATGGCGGCTTCTGCCTGCCCCATCTGCGCCAGCAAGGTCGCACCTTCGATCAGCATAAGCAGCGTCGCCGCCACGCTCTCGGCGCGGCCGTGCGGCATCATCTCTTCGAGGATAGACTGCATGCGCCGCTTGAGGCCGTTCTTCTGCCTGACAACGGCCTCGAAAATCGGGTGCCCGGGATCGCCGAACTCGGCCAGCGCATGTGCGAACAGACAGCCATGGAAATCCGGGCTGCGGAACCAGCGTGCATGCCAGTCGAAGATTTTTCCGATTTTCTGCTCCGGCGGAACGTCCTCCTGGGCGAGCCGGTCGAGTTGGCGGTCGAAACGCATAGCGCGATAGTCGAGCACCTCGACGATCAGTTCGTCCTTGCTGGGAAAGTGGCGATACATCGTCATCTTGGCCACATCGGCTTCGGCGATGATCCGGTCGATACCGGTGGCATGGAAGCCGGCGCGCTTGAACAGCACGTAGGCCGTGTCAACGACGTGTTGGCGCTTGCCGGAAGCGGACGATGGCGTCATGGAGATTACCTAGTATTGAGACAGGTCTGTCTCGCCTGTATGCGACGGATCGAACCTGCTGTCAACGCGGCGCGAAAAAACGCCTGCAGCCGATCAAGCCACAGGCGCGAAAGAGATTGGAAGGGGAAACCGGGTCTAGCGCAGAATGCGGCAGCGGCCGTTGTAGACCATCCAGCGGTCGAAGCCCGAGACACAGAATTCGACATTGTCGCCGATCGAGGCAAAGCCCTGGCCTTCCTCGATCAGGTACCAGATGGTGCGATCGCGGCCGTCGGACAGACTGACGGTGGCGCCGCAATAACGGCGACCGATCGGCCAGGTATCGTTGGCCGCCAGATAGCGATGCTGGTGGATGCGCCGGAAATCGGTGATCTGCACGTCAGGCAGATGCGGCACGTGATGCACCTGATAGGAAAAGCGGCTGGTGATCTTGTTCAGTACCCAGGGCTGACCGCAGACCCCGCTGTCTTCATCGGAATAGACCGTAAGATCGGCGGCCTGCACGGTCTGGGTGATACCGAGAGGCGCAGCAAGCGGGGTGAAGAGCGAAATCAGGGCGGCAAGGGCGGATTTGGCGAAGCGAGTCATGGCAGCCTCTCAAGGTCGATTGCGCGCACTGTGCGGATTCGCTCGGCGGCGGTCAAGCGGTTGCGTTGACAATGGTTTCCCAGTTTGAAACCGCTTTTTGACCAAAGCCGAATTTGCACGCACCGGAATGGCTCTGGCACGTTCATATCCAGACCCAAGAGCACGCGGTCCCTGGGTCGTCGATGAGACCGCCTCAAGCCTGCTCGCCGGCCAGCCATTCCAGCGACCAGTGCGCCGGCCGCCCCACCGCAAGCAGCCTGTGCAGGGCCGGCAGCAGCGTCCGCAGCTCGCCCTCCAGCGTGAACGGCGGGTTCACGACCAGCAGACCACTGCCGTCGAGGCTGGGTTCCGAAGAGGCCGGCCTGATCTCGAATTCGATGTCGAGCAGCTTCGGGATGCCGGATTGCTTCAGCGCCTTGCGGAAAGCGATGATCGCCTTGCGGTCCTTGATCGGATACCAGAGCGCATAGATGCCGCCTGGCCACCGCTTGTGCGCCCTGGCGAGCCCGTCGACGAGGCGTTCGAACTCACCCGCTTCCTCGAATGGCGGATCGATGAGGACAAGGCCGCGCTTTTCCTTCGGCGGCAGATGCGCGCCGAGCGCCAGCCAGCCATCGAGCTCGATGATCCGGGCCTGGAAATCGCCGGCAAAGAACGTCCTCAGCCTTGCGGCATCCTTGGGGTGCAGCTCGATCGCCGTCAGCCGATCCTGCTTGCGCATGAGATGGCGCGCAATCAACGGCGAGCCCGGGTACTTCTGGATGCCACCCTCGGGGTTGAGCGACCGTATTGTCTCCAGATAAGGCGCGAGCAGCGCCGCCACCGGAGCGGCGAACGGGGCATCGATCAGCCTGCCGATGCCGCCTTGCCACTCACCCGTCTTCTGCGCCTCGGCGGACGACAGGTCGTAGCGGCCGATGCCGGCATGGGTGTCGACGACCCGAAACGCCTTATCCTTCTGCTTCAGATACTCGAGCAAGCGCGTCAGCACGACATGCTTGACGACGTCAGCGAAATTCCCGGCATGATAGGCGTGGCGGTAGTTCATGGTTTTGTGCCGTTATGCATGTCGTTGTCCCAAAACCGCTGCACACTTTTGGGCGACATGCATCAGCCCCTGCCCCAACGCGGCGGTGGCGGCTGCGAGTTCGGATTTTCCGGCCGGCCGCCACGAGTGCGCAAAGTCAGCAAGAATCCGATCAGGCCGATCGCCATCAGCGCGAAGCCGACCGGCCGTGCACGGCTGTCGATCTCGCCGGCGCCGGAGCGCAGGATGAGATCGACCGCCCGCATTGGTATGTCGTCGGCATCACCCGGTCCGACGGTGAAGATATAGGGGCCAGGGCTGACGGTCGCGATCACGCCGGCCTCGTCGCGAAAGATCTTGTCGGTCAGTTGCGGGCTAGCCTGGCGAGGATTGTCGGAATGGTTGAACTGCAGCGTCGAGGCGAGCACCGTGCGGCCATTGCTTGCAGCGGTCAGCGTCAGGACGGTGCGCTGCTGCGAAACGATGCGCTCTGCTCTTGCGGTCAGGTCGACCAGCACCCGCACCGGCGCGTCGCGGCCGGAGAGCGGCACCGTCAGCGGCTTGAAGCGGCCCTGCTCATAGACCCGCCAGGTGCCGATCTCATGGCCGGAGAAGTTGCTCATCGCCCAGGGATAGACGACACCGATGCCGGCGCCGACGAGCAGGATCAGGACAAACAGAAAGCGCATTCAGATCACCATGGCGTATCGTGACCTTGCCAATAGCGCCCCGACGGCCAAAAGGCGATGGCCAGTTGCGGGCAGCCACCTGGAGGTGGGCCGTGCGGGTGCGAGCGCAACCAGATTGGCGGCGTGGCCGCGCAACAATTCAAGGTTCTACCTATGCGCTCAAAAATTAAGCCGAGTATTTCGCGCGCTGCGCTGACATCGCTGTCGGCTCATTCTCGGTCGTCCTTGCTGTCAAGTTTCGATTCTACCTCAAGGGACAGCTTCCGCGTCCGGTCATACATTGTCGTCGATCGAGCCAATATGCTGATTAGTAAAGAGGATTTTCCGTATGCGCCGTGTTTCAGCCCGAGAGACCGTCGCCCCCTCATGTTAACCATCCGCGAGCGCACTTGGTTAAGAAATCACTAATTTAGTTGACTATAATTTCCACAGGTATATTTTCGATATGTTGGGATGTGCAATTTGGGCGAGCAATCGGCGATGGTGACACCGAGCGGGTGACCGCGTTTTCGGGGCGCAGAGAATGCTGAGCGGCAGCACGGAGGTCGTGTAGTCGTACCAGCTTCGCGAAAGCCAAAGAACAATTAACGCACATCAGTGATGGCGATTCCGCAGACGCGGAGGTTTGCCACGTTCTCAGGAACGTGGCCGGGCGATGCTTTGTCCCGGCCCCGGCGGTAGCGTGTGCGGTGCGTGCGAGGAAAGCATGGGTAAGCTTGTCAAGGTTCTGAAACTGGAATCCGGCAGCCAAAGGGGCGCCAACCAAAGCCGACGACGCGCCCTTGTCGCCGGAGGCGCGGGGTTTTTAGGATCGCATCTGTGCGAACGTCTTTTGCGGGACGGATACGACGTTGTCGCGCTGGACAATTTCCACACCGGCAAAAGATACAATCTCAATACCCTTCTGCGTAATCCGAGCTTCACCTGTATCGAGCACGACATCGTCGATGCACTGCCTTCGGATCTTCAGTGCGACGAGATCTACAATCTCGCCTGCCCCGCCTCTCCGCCGCACTACCAGGCAGACCCGATCCACACCTTCAAGACAAGCGTGCTTGGATCGCTGAACCTTCTGGAACTCGCGCGACAGAACAAGGCCAAGATATTCCAGGCCTCTACGTCCGAAGTCTATGGCGATCCCTTCGTGCATCCACAGCCCGAGAGCTACTTCGGCAACGTCAACACGCACGGACCGCGTTCCTGCTACGATGAAGGCAAGCGCTCGGCCGAAACCCTGTTCTTCGATTATTCGAGAACCTATGGCCTCGATATCCGTGTCGCCCGCATTTTCAACACCTACGGGCGCCGCATGCAGCCCGACGATGGGCGTGTGGTTTCGAACTTCATCGTCCAGGCGCTGCGCGGCGAGGACCTGACCGTCTATGGCAGCGGCCAGCAGACGCGCTCCTTCTGCT
>NZ_RZPH01000237.1:0-6684 GCF_004022825.1 Mesorhizobium sp. M7A.F.Ca.CA.004.04.2.1 | reverse complement strand
GGATGGGAAGATCGTCGCTCATTGGACTAAAATCCTTTCTGAGGCCGGCGGGACAGCGCCCCCCTCTGTCCTGCGGGACATCTCCCCCACGTGGGGGAGCTCGCCAGCTTCGCCGAGCGCGCGTCATCCTTCAACCTTTGAGATTGGCTAAGCCGCGATGACAGCCAATCTCCCTCCACGTGGGGGAGATGTCCGGCAGGACAGAGGGGGGCGCTACGGATCGCGACATCCGAGGTTTGCAGCAAATCCGCTCCGCCTAGACCCTTCTCTCCACCATCATCTTCTTGATCTCGGCGATCGCCTTGGCCGGGTTGAGGCCCTTGGGGCAGGTCTGCGCGCAGTTCATGATGGTGTGGCAGCGATAGAGCCGGAACGGGTCTTCGAGGTTGTCGAGCCGCTCGCCGGTGGCCTCGTCGCGGCTATCGATCAGCCAGCGATAGGCCTGCAGAAGCGTTGCCGGGCCGAGATAGCGGTCGCCGTTCCACCAGTAGCTCGGGCACGAGGTCGAGCAGCAGGCGCACAATATGCATTCGTAGAGCCCGTCGAGTTTCTCGCGGTCCTCGTGGCTCTGCAGCCACTCCTTGGCCGGCTCCGGCGACACCGTCTTCAGCCAAGGCTGGATCGAGGCATGCTGGGCATAGAAATTGGTGAGGTCGGGCACAAGATCCTTGACCACCTGCATATGCGGCAGCGGGTAGACTTTTACCGCGCCGGAAATGTCGTCGCAGCCCTTGGTGCAGGCGAGCGTGTTGGAACCGTCGATGTTCATGGCGCAGGAGCCGCAAATGCCTTCGCGGCAGGAACGCCGCAAGGTCAGCGTCGGGTCGATCTTGTTCTTGATCCACAGCAGCGCGTCGAGCACCATCGGCCCGCAATCGTCCATGTCGACGAAATAGGTGTCGATGCGCGGGTTCTCGTCATCGTCCGGCGACCAGCGATAGATGCGGTATTCCCGCAGATTGGTGGCGCCCTCCGGCTTTGGCCAGGTCTTCCCCGGCTTGATCTGCGAATTCTTGGGGAGCGTGAGTTCAACCATGTTCGATCCTCAATACACCCGGGCCTTGGGCGCGATCTTGGCGAGGCTGATGCCGCCGTCCTTTTCAGCCAGCTGCGGCTCGGTGTGCACCGGCCGGTAGGAGAGCGTCACCTTGCCGTCTTCGCTGAGCCTGGCCAGCGTGTGCTTGCGCCAGACAGCGTCGTCGCGCACCGAAAAGTCCTCGCGTGCGTGTGCGCCGCGGCTCTCCTTGCGCGCCTCGGCGCTGTAGACCGTGGTGATGGCATTGGCCATCAGGTTTTCCAGCTCCAGCGTCTCGACCAGATCGGAGTTCCAGATCATCGAGCGGTCGGACACTTTGATGTCCTTCAACTCGCCCCAGATCTGCGAAACGCGCTTGCAGCCGCTTTCGAGGGACTCCTGCGTGCGGAATACGGCCGCGTCTTCCTGCATCGCCTTCTGCATCTTTTCACGCAAGCTGGCCGTCGGCGTCGAGCCATTGGCGTGGCGCAGCCGGTCGAAGCGGTCCATGATCTTTTCGACCGAGGCTTCGTTGGGCGAAGGGATCGCCGACTTGCGGTCGATGACCTGGCCGGCGCGGATCGCGGCCGCGCGGCCGAACACCACAAGATCGATCAGCGAATTCGAACCGAGCCGATTGGCACCATGCACTGAGGCGCAGCCGGCTTCGCCGACAGCCATCAATCCGGGCGACACCTGGTCTGGATTGATCGCCGTCGGATTGAGCACCTCGCCCCAGTAATTGGTCGGCACGCCGCCCATATTGTAGTGGACCGTGGGCAGCACCGGAATCGGCTCCTTGGTGAGGTCGACACCGGCAAAGATCTTGGCCGATTCCGAAATGCCCGGCAGCCGCTCATGCAGGACGGCGGGATCGAGATGGTCGAGATGCAGGAAGATGTGGTCCTTGTTCTTGCCGACGCCGCGACCCTCGCGGATTTCCAGCGTCATGCAGCGCGAGACGACGTCGCGCGAGGCAAGGTCCTTGGCTGACGGCGCATAGCGCTCCATGAAGCGCTCGCCCTCGGAATTGACGAGATAACCGCCCTCGCCGCGCGCGCCCTCGGTGATCAGGCAGCCGGCGCCATAGATGCCGGTCGGGTGGAATTGCACGAACTCCATGTCCTGCAGCGGAAAGCCGGCACGCGCGGCCATGCCGCCGCCGTCGCCGGTGCAGGTGTGCGCCGAGGTGGCCGAGAAATAGGTGCGGCCATAGCCGCCGGTCGCCAGCACCACCATCTTGGCCGAGAAGCGGTGGATGGTGCCGTCATCCAGGTTCCAGGCGAGAACGCCGGTGCAGGTGCCGTCCGGCTCCATGATCAGGTCGAGCGCGAAATACTCGATGAAGAACTGCGCGTTGTTCTTCAGCGACTGTCCGTAAAGCGTGTGCAGGATGGCATGGCCGGTGCGGTCGGCGGCGGCACAGGTGCGTTGCACCGGCGGGCCTTCGCCATAGTTCATCATGTGGCCGCCGAACGGCCGCTGGTAGATCTTGCCCTCTTCGGTGCGCGAAAACGGCACGCCATAATGTTCGAGCTCGTAGACCGCGGCCGGCGCTTCGCGCACCAGATATTCCATGGCGTCGACATCGCCCAGCCAGTCCGAGCCCTTGACGGTGTCGTACATGTGCCACTGCCAGGAATCGGGACCCATGTTGGACAGCGAGGCGGCAATGCCGCCTTGCGCCGCCACCGTGTGCGAGCGGGTCGGGAACACCTTGCTGATGCAGGCGGTGCGCAGGCCCTGTTCGGCCATGCCGAGCGTGGCGCGCAGGCCGGCGCCGCCGGCGCCAACGACCACCACGTCGAACTTGTGGTCGACAAAGGTATAGCCTGCCGTGTTGGCTTGTTTCGCGTCCTTGGCCAACTCAGCCTCCGAATGCCAGCTTGAGCAGGGCGAAGATCGAGGCGACGCCGACCGCTATGGTGAAAAATGTATTGAGCGCGATCAGCGCCAGCTTCATGCCTTCGCCATGCACGTAATCCTCGATGATCACCTGCATGCCGAGCCGCATATGGGTAAGCCCGGAAATAAGCACCAGGGCCATCACCAGCGCGACGAACGGGTTGGCAAGAGCTGCCCGCACATGTGCGTAGTCGGCGCCGTTGAGCGCGATCAGGAAGCCGACGAAGAACAGGATCAGCGGGATGTTGGCGATCGCGGTCAGGCGCTGGCGCCAGAAATGCCCGGTGCCCTCGCGGGCGGAGCCGAGGCCGCGGACCCTCGCCAGCGGCGTGCGCATGTCGGTGTTTTTGCCGCTCATGGTCAGGCTCCCCGCGCCATATAGCCGGCGATCCAGATCAGCAGCGTGAGCAGGATCGAGCCGGCCAGCGTCGCCCAGGCGATCTTCGAGGCGGTATGCTTCTCGAGGCCGGCGCCGGTGTCCCAGACCAGATGGCGCACGCCACCCAGCATATGGTGCATCAGCGCCCAGGTGTAGCCGAACAGGATGAGCCGGCCGAGCCAGGTGCCGAAGGCCCAATTGGCCCAATCGAAAGTCGCCTGCGAGCTGGCCGCCGCCATCAGCCACAGGGCGACCAGCAGCGTGCCGAAATACAGCGCCCCACCGGTGATGCGGTGAATGATCGACATCGTCATGGTGATCGGCGGCCGGTACACGGTGAGGTGCGGCGAAATCGGCCGTTCACGTCTGGCAAATTCGCGGGTGGCTGGTGATTTGCTCATGGCTCCCCCAGTTCGGCGTCTCTCTGGAGCCTCAGGTGGAAATGCGGCATTGCCGCTTCCGGTTGCGACTTCGGACAGCCGGTTTCTAATGCTCTTTTTGCACCGCGTCAAAGCCAGAAAACCGTTTCGAAAACGTAATTTAGTCTGACTAAAAGGCCGGCTTAGGCTTCAATCGATTAGGCCGGGAGGCCCGAAGCCGGCTCGATATCGCTGCAGTGCAACATGTCTGGCCCAAGGGCCCGGCGGTGTTGAGATTAGCCCTAGCGTTTGCAGGTCTGCGGCGTCGACCCCTTCTTCATCACCAGCGCCTCGCGTCCGTCGATCACGATTGCGTCATGCGTGGCCGCCTGGTAGCGGCTGCTCTGGTTGGCGGGCGACGCCGCAAACTCCTCGGTCGCGCCATCGGACCCGACCACACGCAACGACGTGCCTAGATTTTGGATGGAGATCATACCGTTGTTGCCGCATCGGTAGGTGGCCGTGCCTATGCCGGATCGCGGCGCGGTAAGGTCGGT
This sequence comes from Mesorhizobium sp. M7A.F.Ca.CA.004.04.2.1, assembly GCF_004022825.1. NCBI lineage: Bacteria > Pseudomonadati > Pseudomonadota > Alphaproteobacteria > Hyphomicrobiales > Phyllobacteriaceae > Mesorhizobium > Mesorhizobium sp. M7A.F.Ca.CA.004.04.2.1. The sequence goes on along the minus strand of NZ_RZPH01000237.1, from coordinate 2,469 downwards.
GATGATCTTGGCTGCAGCTGCCGGAGGCGCCGCGGCTGCGACGGACTGCTGAGCCGGCGCAGGTGAGACGACGACGGTATTGGCCGCCTTCGGCCCACTGTCCTGTGGCACACAGCCAGCGACGACCCCGAGCAACGGGAAAACGGACGCCCAAATCGGCCGGCGTAGCGCCATATGCTGTCCTCCCGCGCGGCAAACCAGCCGCGATGCTTTGCCAAGATCAAGGTCATCCCGACGCCGAGACGGACACCAGCCGCGATGGTGCGGCCAAGCATGGCCGAATAATGGCCAACGGGTTTTCCATCCAGTCGGATATTAACGGATATTAACCATGTTTACCGAGACATCGCCGCCAAACGCGCTGGCCTCTTAACAAAGGTTAAGAAAACGTTAATTTCTGATTCGAGGAGGCTTTCCCTCAGGACACGGAGGACGCCATGCGTTCGAATTCAGGCAGATCGCGCCTTGCGGCGCTCATCGTGGCGGCATCGGTCGTAGCCCTTGCAGCGCCAGCGCTCGCCGGCGCCCGGCATCAGGATCGCGTCTACGCTGATTCCTTCGGCAATCTCGTTGTCGACAGCGCCGCCGGCTACAAGCGCATCATCGTCGGCGAAGGCAAGCTGGCCAAGCAGCTATCCGACTACACCAGCGCCGGCCAGCCCAAGGTGATCTACGAGAACGAAGCCGACGAAATCAGCGGATACAGTGATTGCTACCGGCCGCCTGTGCTGGTGAAGGGCCGCTCCTATATGTACGGTCTCTCCGACGGCGAGATGCCCGAACTCAGCCCCTGCCGCTAGACACTTTGTTTGGACGCAATTTCCCAAGGGAAAGCGCTATGCGCTTTCCCGGGAAAACCGTTTCACACTTTTCCTGAAATTGCTCTGGCTTCCATTCCGGCTGACGACCAGTTGCCGGCCGGTCCGGCGGAGACGCGCACGCAATCGCGCCCGGCATTCTTCGCCTGATAGAGCGCCTGGTCGGCGCGCCGCATCAGATCGGCAAAGTCTTCGCTCGGATGAAGTTCGGCGACGCCGAAGCTCGCGGTGCAGCGGTTGTCTGCCGGCAGCCCGTCGATGGGCAGCCCGCCAAAGGCGCTGCGCGTCCCCTCGGCGAACAGCCGCGCCGCGGCAAGGTTGGTCCCCGGCAGGATGATGGCGAACTCCTCGCCGCCAATCCGACCCGCAACGTGATGCGCGGCTGCAGCTTCGCGCAGGAAGCCTGCAAAAGTCTCGATCACCCGGTCGCCTGACGCATGGCCGAAACTGTCGTTGACGCTCTTGAAATGATCGAGATCGGCGATGACCAGCGCGACCGGCACGCCTTGCCGCATCGCGCCAAGCACCGCCAGCTCGGCATGCCGGGTGAAGCCGCCGCGGTTGAGCAGACGCGACAGCGTGTCCGTTTCCGACTTCGACGTCACTTCGGCGAGCACGTCGCGAACCAGGATGGCCAGCATCAGCAGCGCCAGCGCCAGCGCAAAGACAGTGCCGAGCGATTGCGACACCAGCGCGTAGTTGCTTTGCAGATAGGCCTGCGGATTGGCGCCCCAGCCGCCAAGCGCATGCGCGATGAACGGTTTGGAGGCAAACTGCAGACCGCTCGCCGCCAGCACGGCCATCAACATGCGATCGAGACGGGCAAGCTTTTGCCTCGATGACCAGACAATGGCCAGCCCCACAAACTGCATGACCGCATAGGGAAGCTGGTAAGCCATGATGCGGATCAGCGACTGGCGGGGCAGATCCTGCACGAAATACACAGCTATGGTGGTGGTCAACAGGAACAACAGCATCGGCTTCCAGGGCAGTGCCACGCCGTATTTGCGGGCAAGCCCGCCATTGAACGCAATGGTGGCGGCAAGGAAAACCGCGAAGGCGGCCACGACCGGGAGCCGCGCGTCGGAGAAAGCGGGAATGGAGAATTCGATGGCCGAATAGGCCATGCCCAGCAGATAGCCAAATGCCAGCCAGCGCGCCGGCGCGCGGCCGACATCGTGGAAGGCGACCGCCATGAAGGATGCCGCCAGCAGGCCGGCAACCGACAGATTGATCAACAGGATGAAGTTGGCGCCGCTCATGTTCTCCCGCACCCGCGCCGACAGCTAATCATCGACGGGCGAAGAAGACGTTAACGCCGTCCCGTCCGGGCAGATTCAGCCGGTCTTGAGCGGCTCCGGCAGGAACGCCGTTTCCGGCCGCTCATAGGACAGGCGTACACTGTCGCGGCCGTTCTTCTTGGCTTTGTAGAGCGCATCGTCGGCACGGCGCATCAGCGGCTCCAGCGCCTCGCCACCGCTGCGGGCCGCCACGCCGAAGCTTGCCGTCACCCTCGTTCCCTGGGGAAGTCCGTCGACATGACCGGCCGAATAGACGGTGCGCACCGCCTCGGCGAACAGCCGGGCCGCGGCAAGATCGCTGAGTGGCAGCAGCACCGCGAATTCCTCGCCGCCGATACGCCCGGCAACAC
>NZ_RZPH01000236.1:0-6685 GCF_004022825.1 Mesorhizobium sp. M7A.F.Ca.CA.004.04.2.1 | reverse complement strand
GACCAACCCGACGCGCCGGCTGTTCGGCCGCATCGGAGATGGTGAAGCCTGCGACGACGAAGTCGTCCGACAGCAACGCCTTGGTCTTGGTCCAGCTTTTGCTTCGGCCGCTCTGATAGATGGCCGTGGCGCGCTTGGAGACGACACCCTCCAGCCCCAGTTCCGACGCCTGGTCGTAGAGCCCCTGCCCCGAGCCCTCGACATGGTCGGAGAACTGGATGGCGGAATTGGCACCGAGGCCCGACAGCATCTGCGCCAGCAGCGCCTTGCGCCGGACCAGCGGCGCCTTGGTCAGGTCCCAGCCGTCGAGATGGAGAAGATCGAAGGCGTAGAAATGGAGCTTGCTGCCGGCGCCCTGCGCCAGCGCATCCTGCAGCAGCGCGAAGCGGCTGATGCCCTTGGCATCGAGCACCACGATCTCGCCGTCGACGATGGCGTCGCGGCACGGCAGTTTGGCGAACGCATGCGGCAGGTCGCCATAGCGCTTCGTCCAGTCGATGCCGCCACGGGTGATCAGCTTGACCGCGCCCTCAGTAAGATGCGCCATGGTGCGGTAGCCGTCGAATTTGATTTCGTGCAGCCAGACTTCCCTTGTGTCCCCGCCATCCGGTGGTTTTGGCACCTGCGTCGCCAGTTGCGGCTCGATACGAGCAAGCATGGGGGCCTTGAACGCACCCGGCAGCGTGCCGGGCTTCAGCGATCCCTGTCTGGGCGCGGGTTTGGCGGCTGGCTTCGCCGGCGCCGCCAACTCCTCGATGCGCAATCCGGATTTGACGCTTTCCGGCCGGGCCGTGAGGATGTCAAGCGCGGTGTCGGCGGCGAGGTCGCGCTCCTTGAACAGCAGCCAGTTCTTCTTGTTTTCGTCTTCCCCGGGTTTCGGCTTCAGCCGGGTCAGCATCCAGCCGCCATTGAGCTTGTCGCCGGCCAGCCGGAACTTGAAGGCGCCGGTGCGCAAACTCTTTTCGACATCGTCCATCGGCGCCCAGCTGCCGGTATCCCAGACGATCATCGGCCCGCCGCCATATTCGCCCTCGGGAATGACACCCTCGAAGTCGATATATTCGAGCGGATGATCCTCGGTCTCGACCGCCAGCCTCTTGTCGGCCGGATTGAGCGAAGGCCCGCGCGGCACCGCCCAGCTTTTCAAGACATCGCCGACCTGCAGGCGCAGATCATAATGGTCTGCGGTGGCGTGGTGCTTGTGGACAACGAAGCGGTTGCCTTCGTCCGTGATGAGGCCGCCTGCCGGTTCCGGCGTTTTGGAAAATTCACGCCTCGCGCGGTAGGATTGGAGCTTTGGCGGGGTGGTCATGGCAAAGGTCGAAGCACCGAGGCCAGGAACAAGCCAGTCGCGCTCAATCGTCAACGGCCGGCGTCAACTCGAGCTCCGCCGGCGACAGTCCCTGCTGCAGCTGGCTCAGCCGGAATTCGTCGACCCAATAGGCCTCGCCGTCGACCAGAACCCGGGCCTGGTAGCTGCCTGCCGAAAAACGCTGCGCGGTGATGTAGACCTTGTGACGATCGAGCGCCTTGCGCACCGCGGCGCGCTTGGAATTCTGACCTGTGACGGGACTGAACATGACACTGCCCTCGGTCGCCCCAGACACACAACGCGGCCGCTGCCGGCAGCCTGACGACTGGGGTCAAGGATGGCGGAGACGCGCCGTCCTGTCAATTTCGCGGACAGCGCAGGATGCGGCCCGGTCAAATTTGCCAATCTTTTGAAGATGTTTGAGCCTCGGCCTGAATCAAGACGTGAAGCGCGCCGCCAAACAATCGCCCGTCGCTGCCGCCCTGCTACGCGGCCGGCATGCCCGAATGAGCAGATTTTTGAACTTCCGTGCCGATGAGATCGAGTGTCACCGCCGCAACATCGGCAACCTGGAGCCGCTGGACGCAATAGACCCCACCGGCGTTGTTTTCTTTACACACACCTGGAGCGATGCACGGGCAAGGCATGGGCGGCTGGAGCGTCCGGTTGGGAACACCGAACGGGCCCCATTGCTCTGGCGACGTCAGACCGTACAGCCCCACCGCTGGAGTTCCGACAGAGGCCGCGATGTGCATCGGGCCGCTCTCATTGCCAAGAAAGATCGACGCTTCGGCCAACAATGCCGTCAGGACCTCAAGCGAGGCTTTTCCGACGACACTTGCGACCGGCGATGCTGCCACTTCAAGGATCCTTTGCGCGGCAAGCCCTTCATCCGGCCCGCCAACAAGGAGGGATCGCAGCCCGGTTTTGGCGTATACTTCGTCGATGACCGCAGCAAAATGTTGCGGCGGCCAACAACGTCCTTCGAACCTCGCGCCGGCATGCACTGCCACGTACGACTTCTTCGCCAAAGCGTTTTCCGCAAGAAGCCTGGCACACTCTTCCTGGGCAGTACTGGTCGGCTGCAGCCGAGGTGTTGGATCCTCACAATCCAGCCCAAGGGCGCGGAGAGGAGACAGGTTCCTGTAGAGATAATGCGGTCCGCCATGTCCGAAGGTCGCGGCGAGAACGTTTGCAAGCTGGATTTCCCAGAACTTCATCGGATGCTCGGAAGGATCGAAGCCGACGCGAAGTGGAGCGCCGATCAAACGATGCATGATCCGCGAGGTTTTTGAATCGGTAAGGTCGATGCTAAGATCAAATCTTCGACGCCGCAGATCAGAGATGACGCCACGATAGTCGCTCAAACGCTTGCGCAGAGTCCTTCCTCTGCCACGGGATTCAAAGCCAACGGCAACATCGGCGATCCCTTGCGCGACGATGAACTCCTTGAGACCCGGCGCACAAAGCATGGTCACCGATGCTTGTGGATAAGAAAGACGTAGATTGCGAACCAAAGCAGATGTCAGAACGACATCTCCAATGTACTTCGTTTGAATAATGAGGATGGAACGAATCCCATCTCCTAAACTTGCATTCATCGAGATGATCTGCCGAAAACGCCAACTTAAAAAAATCCGCCCGTGACACTCATTTCTGAACGTCAAGCCGCGCTTTCAGATATAGAGCTAACCAACCCTGTCAACAAGCTTGCCTGCCGGTCTTGGTGCTCTGCATCGCAGGACCGGCAAGCGCTCCTCCTCAGTCCTTCAGTCGCCGCAAGCGGCGCGTCAGGCCCTGGACGGCCTTGAGCAGCCGGGGACGCGACCGCGTCATGCCTTCGACCCGGCTGCGCAGCAAAATGGCTGCGTTCGCAGCCCTGCCCCGCACCGTCACCGGTTCGCAGATCTCGGCCAGTACCGAGCTCGAGGCGCCGATATGTTGCTTGTAGCCCTGGCCGCCGACCGACAGGTCGAAATAGTCGAAGCCCCGCTCGCATCCCCACATCATCAGCTTGCCCATCGTCGTCAGGCCGGGTGAGACATTGGCGACCGCATTCTGGTCGATGCCGAGCAGGAGGGCGTGAAGTGTGCCTTTTCTGACCAGCACATAGATGGAGGCGAGCCAGGCTTCACCGACGCGTAGTCCGAAGAGCCGCACCGATCCATTGGACAGGCCTTGCAGCGCCGCGGCGCGGTAAAAATCGACGACCGGCGCCTGCGTCAGGAGGTCGAAACGCCCGAGCTCACGGAAACGCTTGAGCCGCAGTTCCAACAGAGCATCCAGGAGCTCCTCGGCCAGATCAGGCGTGTCGGCCTCGATCAGAGCGAGGCCACCAAGCTGTTCGAAGCCGCGACAATGCTTGCGGAAGGCCTTGGCGAAGGACGGCTTGCAGATCCGCTTGATGAGCGTCTCCGGATCGCCATGCAGGACGAGGCCGGAGCTGACCTGGATGGAGTCGCGCGCCACCGAAAGCAGTGCCAGCGGATTGGCCACGCCGTGGACCTGCTGCGGAATTCCCGCGATATGGATGCGATCCGCCGGTGGCAGCACGGCACGGACCGCCGCCCACATGGCGTCGGCACTCTGCCTGGTCCACTCTATCCCATCCGCCAGCAGCGGCACTGAGTAGTCGCACACGCGACAGCTCAGCCATTCGATCACGTGGTGGCCGAAGGCCCGGCGCCGCATCAGCGGCAACAGCATGGCCGGCGCGCCGGTCACTGCGTCACTCACCTCGACGAGGACCAGATCCGCGTCTTTGGGCTTCAGCCGTGCGGCGATTCCTTCGACCCAGGCATAATGCTGGTGGGCAGTGCAGACGCCGTGAGCTTCAAGGAGCAGCCATAGCAGCCTTACGGTGTCGAAGCTGGTGTGCAGCCGAGCCGTGAAGTGCGCGGTTGCATCAACGTTGGCGACAGTCGGGGAAACCGGCCCACCGGGCAAATCCTTTATCGGAGTCGTTCCCGCCGCGTAGCTTGCCACATGCTTCTCCCGTCATTCTGATCCCCCGCGCAGGCGCCGCAAACCCCGCATCAGTCCCTGGAGCCTCTTCAGCAGCCGAGGTTTGGAGCGCACGAACACCTCGGCCCGGTTGCGGATCTCGATGGCTGCGCTCACGGCGCTGCCTCGCACCGTGATCCCGTGGCAAAGCTCGCGCAGACCCGAACCCAAGGCACCCATATGCTCCTTATAACTCTGGTTGCCTACCGACAGGTCGAAATAATTGAAATCGCGCCCGCGCGCCCAGCTCATCAACTTGCCCATGATCAGAAGTCCAGGCGAGACATTAGGCACCGCGCCCTGATCGATTGAGATCAGCAGAGCATGAACGGTGACTTGATGGATCAGCAGGTATTGGACCGCGATAAGAGCTTCACCCACACGCAACCCGAAGAGCCGCACCGACCCATCCGACAGGCCCTCGAGAGCAGCGTTTCGATAGAAATCGACAACCGCCGCCTGCGTCAGCAGGTCGAAGCGGCCCAGTTCGCGAAAGCGGCTGAGCCGCATCCGGACCAGGCCGGCGAAGATGACCTCCACCAGGGCCGGCGTGTTGGCTTCGACCAGTTCCACGCCGCCAAGCCGTTCGAGGCGACGCCAGTCCTTGTTGAAAGCCTTGACGAAGGATGGCCGGCATAGGCGCTTGAGGACGGTCTCCGGATCGCCGTCGATGGCGAGGCCGAAGCTGGTATGCAGGGAATCGCGCGTGGCCGCCAGCAGGGCCAGCGGATTGGCGACACCGCTGATCGATTGCGGAATTCCCCTGATCTGGATACGGTCCGCCGGCGGCAGCACGGAGCGCACCGCGGCCCACGCGGCCTGCGCCGACTGCGTCGTCCACGGGCTCGCATCGGCCAGCAACGGTGCCGAATAGTCGCAAACGCCACAGCTCAGCCACTCGATCACTCGATGGCGGAAAGCCGGTCGCCGTATCAACGGCACCAGCATTCGCGGCACGCCCGTCACGGCGTCGTTTACCTCCACGATGAGCAGTTCCGCACCTTCAGGCATCAGCCGCGCTACGATCCCCTCGGCCCAGGCATAATTCTGGTGGGCGGTGCACACACCGTCCGCCTGAAGGCGCAACCAGAGCGGCCTCACCGCTTCCAGGCTGGTGTGGAGCCGCGCCGTGTATGCATCGTTGGAGACGACGACGGCCGGATGGGAGGACTGGCCATCGGGCGAGCCGGTCACCGCAGCAATTTGCACCGCCTGGACTGCCATATTTTTCCTATCGCTTTGCCGTGGCGAACGACAGCGTGCGCCGCCAGGCGCCCAACCGGCTGTCGCGCGCCTCGTCGGGATGCTCGATATTCCACATGCGGTGATGCGCGAAATACCATGATGCCACGAGCACGAACATCTCCGAGACGGCGGAACCCAACAGCGCCCACGGCGGAGACGCGATTGCCAGCAGGGCCGCGATCAGTGCCAGCCCGACGACCGCGCCGCCCGTCGTGGTGAACGCGACGATCCGAAAATCGCCGAGTATCTCAAGCACGATGCGGGGCATGATATAGAGCATGATCGGGACAAAATTCGCGATCACGAAAAGTCCGATGAACCAGGTCGAAGCGTCCTGGAGAGCCTGGGATTTTATCATCGGCAGGACGAACATGATGGCGCATCCATATGCAAGGCCGCCAAACCCCATGACGAGTGCCCAGATCTTGGCCTGCGTCCAGACACGGCCCGTTTCATTGTTCCGCATCAGCCTGGCGAGATCCGGCTGCGTCATGTTGACGAAAGCAAGGCTGATGATGCGCAGCGGGGCAAACAGCACCAGAACCGCCGCCAGCGGTGCGTAGGCGGCAGGACCGGCAATGCCGGCGACCAGCAGCGCCAGACATTGGCCCTGGATGTTGGTGGTGGTGGCGCTGAATGCCGACCAGCGCAGCTGGGGCCAGAGCCTGACATAGCGTCGCCGGGTCGGCATGCGGAAGCTGATGCGAAGCGAGCGCCGAGCCAGCCGGACCAGGACGAAAATGCCGAAAACATTTGCCGCGGCTAGTGCATAGAACACGGTCTGCAGCGGGTCTTGGACCAACCAGATCGACAGCCCGGTCAGGACACAGCCGGCGATTGTAAAAGCGCCATCGCTGACGGAGACGACAACCTGCTGGCGCCGTGCGAAGAAAGCCGTGCGCATATGGCTGCGCAACGACCAGGCACCGACGAAGCAGCCGGCAGCAATTCCGCTTGGATCGCCAAGGACATGCATCAGGACTGCCGTGCCGACGGCCATCAGCAACGCTACGATCAGCGCCGCCGTTCCGAACGCCACGTCATAGGTATCGACGCCGGCGCTGTTGGTGCTCTTGCTCATCCAGATGCTGGCGGGAACGGCGGTGAGCGACCTGTTTTTTGGCC
>NZ_RZPH01000235.1:0-6680 GCF_004022825.1 Mesorhizobium sp. M7A.F.Ca.CA.004.04.2.1 | reverse complement strand
GCCTATAGGTGCCCCTCTGGGCCGCCGGGAAATCACATAAGCGCATTGTCAGGCGTTCGCCCGCCTTGATCTGCCGTCGAAGCGATCCTGAAGTTCCTCTTTCGGCACGGGTCGAATTGACTCACGAGGAACCTTTGCTTTGGCTCACTTCGCCGGCACGCAAGGGCGGAGCACATTGGCGAACCGGCGCTCTGACGGAGCGGGCATGACCTTACCCCGCTGCCAACCATTTGCGCGATTGCACAAACGCCGTGAAAGCCTTGGCCTCCATTGGGCGTCCAAAAACATAGCCCTGCAGGATATCGCAGCCTAGTTCCTTCAGGATGCGGGCGTGGTCGTTCGTCTCGACACCCTCGGCAATGACTTCGATGCCCAGCGATTTGCCGATCTCAATGATGGACGAGACCAGTTGACGCTGCGGGATCGACTGGGTGACGGGCGTGATCAGTTGACGGTCGATCTTGAGCCGGCGCGGCTGCAGCTTGAGCAGGGACACTATCGAAGCATGGCCGGTGCCGAAGTCATCGATCTCGATGTCGATGCCGAGTTCCTTTATGTGCTCCAGGTTCCACGTGACCAGGTCGTCATTATCATCGAGGAAGATGGACTCGACCAACTCAAACGAAAGGGTTCCTTTCTTGATGGCAAGCTTGCGCAAGCCATGGATCAGATCCTTGTCCTCCAAGCGCTTGGCGGAGACATTGACCGAGACGTGCGGGATGTTGAGACCGCTGCTCGACCAGTGCTCGAAGTTCTCTAGCGCCTGTTCCAGGACAGCGCGATCGATGACTGCCACGACGTTGAGTTCTTCGGCCACTTTAAGATAACTTTGGGGGGCCAGGATGCCGCGTGTTGGATGCTTCCAGCGCGACAACGCCTCTACTCCGACGATCTCAAGCGTGCGGGCGTCGAACTGCGGCTGATAGTATGTTGTGAATTCGGCGCGCTCCAGCCCGCCCAGGATTTCGTCGGCAATTTGCTTGGTCCGCACGATCTCGCTTTGCAGCTCTTCGTCAAAGAACTCGTGGCGATTGCGACCACGGCGTTTGGCCCGGTAAAGGGCGAGATCGGCGTTGACCAGCAGTTGCCTGGGTTCGGTTCCGGCGGCGATTCCGATGCTCACTCCGAACCGGCACGGATTGCCCAGAAAATCGACCGGCCGGCGCATCTGCGTGATGATGCGGTCGGCGAGCGCGGAAAGTTGTTTGTCATCACGCCCATGGCTCACCACAACGAACTCGTCACCGCCGATGCGTGCAACAAAATCACCGGGAGTCGTGTTGACCTTGATGACCTTGGAGGCGTGCACCAGCATAGCGTCACCTGCTGCGTGGCCCAGCGTATCATTGATCTGCTTGAAGCGGTCGAGGTCCAGATGCAGCAGTGCCGTACGGGTATCCTTTTCCCCGTTTTCGGCAAGCAACTCATCGAGATAGCGACGGTTGGGCAGACCCGTCAGCGGGTCATGCAGAGCCACATGCTCGACACGCGCTTTGGCGACCTCAAGTTCGGCATTTTTCGATTCTGACAGCTGGCGCTCTCGCATGAGCGTCTCGTTGAGCAGCACGTCGCTGGTCACGTCCCACTCGGCGCCAATCATCTTTGGCGTGCCGCCGATGTCCTGGAAGAAGGCTGCGCGCGTGCGCACGTGGCGCGTGCCGCCCTCCGCAAGCAGGACTCGGTATTGCGAGGAATAGGGTCCTTTCCTCTCTGCGGCCGACTCGAACTCCTGGCGCGCCCGGTTGAAATCGTCGGGATGAATGGCCGAAGCCCAGTCGTCATAGCCGCGCGGTTTGCCATCGGCTGGCTTGCCGTAGATTTGGTTGACGCGGTGATCCCATAGCAGCTCTTTTGTGGCCAGGTCGTGCTCCCACACGCCGATCCCAGAAGCTTCCAAAGCCAGCTCAAGACGGCCGGACAAGCGTCTGAGCTCGGCATAGTTTTTCTGTCTCTCGCCAAACAGCCGCCCGGCCACCAGGATCGGCAGCACCACCAGCGCGCCGGCAAAGCCTATGAGCCCCCGCAAAATCCAGGCATTCTTTGGAGTGGCTGGCCAGCCCCCCTTCGGTATGGCTGAAATCACCCAGGAGCCCGAAGGCAGTTGCACATCTGCCGACACTGGCTTGCCGGCGAGGACAGTGTCTCCCCCGAAGAAACGTTTGCCGCCCCCGCCCAGCCCGTCGGTCCCCGTCAGCGCGACGTCGATGTCTAGCCCGGGGTCATTCAGGCCACTTGCCGCGTAGAGCTGGTGGACATCGATGACGGCCGAGATGATGCCCCAGAAGCGGCTGCCGCCGCCCGCCGTCGGCACAAAGACGGGAATGCGGCCGACAAAGCCCCGCCCTCCCTGGGCCAGATCGACGGGACCTGCCAGCACAAGAATGCCAAGGTCGCGCGCGCGAAGCGCGGCCGTTCGTTGCGCCTCGCTCTTTCGGTAATCGAGCCCGATCGCCTTCTGGTTGCCTTCCATGGGATACATCAGTGAGATGACGAGATCGGGAGCACCGGCGATGTTGCGCAGCTGCGATTTCTGTTGGAACAGGTTGCTGGCAAGGGAGGCAAATCTCTGCTGCCCCATATACGGCTCCGTAACCACAGTCGAGACCAGGCCCTGAACGAGTTGGAGGTTACCGTTTACATTGCCTTCGAGCTTGGCCCGGATGATATTGACCTTGGCTTGGACTTCGGCGCGCGCGAGCTGATCGGAGACTTTCGTGTTCTGCAAGTCGGCAAGAATCGCGCAAATCACAAGCACGGCGACCGCAATTGCCGCCGGCAAGTTGGCCGTTGAAAAAACTGCCTTTCTTGCGCCTTCGAAATTGAAAATTGCTCTGCCCGATCCACCCAATTGCGTTTCCTTGACAACAAGCCCACCGGTCAACCTAGAACGAACTGCTTAAATTTAGACTTCGAAGCTACATAAAAGCTTCCGGTCTCTGCCACCAAGTTCCGAAAGGCTGCACTTTGGCGCTCGCCTTCGTCCTTGTTGACGATGCGAAAGCAAGGCTCCAGCAAAACTCTTGGTGAAATCTTCGACCAGCGGCCGCTTCTGCCGCTCGTGCGGAGGGCGGTTGGGTCCTCCTCACTGGGAGTGCCACCCCGGGGGCCGGCCGGTGCAACGCCCGCGAATGGCTTGGCGTATCGACCGATCGCGCCCAGCTATCCGAGATAGTTCATCGGGTGCGGCACGGAAAATCAGGGACGAACATCGGCATAGTCACGGCCCTCGACGATGCCGTTGCAACCTTCAACTCAAGGAGCGACGTTCGGGAGACACGAACTCGGGTGAGGACATGCCCTGTGTCAAATCCGATTGCCCTCCCAACTTAGGTTTCCTGTGTGAAATGGCGACGGCAGGATTGCCGGCTGCTCCCGCGCGCTCATAGTCGCTTCATGAATGCGCAGTACGTGGAACTCGTCTTGTTTGAACAGTCGCTGTCAAATCTAGGCAGTATGAATCGCCCGTTTTCCGATCGCGTGGAAGACGCGGCGGAAAAGACCGCCGGCTCGGTGCTGTTCGACGTCCGTGTCGACGGCGACCGGCGATTTCAAAGAATTGCGGCGATCGGATATGGCGCGGACGGCACTGTTGCAATTGCCATGGGCAACGACGGACACCTTGTTTCGGCGTCCATTGACGGAGGCGAGGCCTTGGTTGCCGAAATAGCGGCCTGGTGCTCGCTGAGCATGGCCGAGCAGTCTTCTATCAGCTGCAATGATGCCCCTGCCAGACTCCTCGCGAATTTGCGAACGGCCGGCATCCTCGATTGAAATGGCCGCACGGGTAGCAAGTAGGTGCCGTCGAACGGCGTGCCCGGTTATCAGGGCGCGCGCCCCAGAGTTGAGGCACTTGCCAAGACCCTTCTGGAGAACCAGCGGCAAGCAGGCATCATCCTCATGTCGGGGGGATTGCTGACGGTGTCAGTGGGAATGCCTCTTAAGATCGTTCGTAGCTTCGCTTGCGACCCCGGGCCAAGTGTCCCGACGGGGCAGGTCCCGTCATTGCTGGTCAGTGACGGGCCTTCGCGCTGGCACTGCTACCACCTTCTTGCTCGGATCCGACTAAAGCCCAACATGGAAGCGCAAAGGTCTGACCCATGAAACAACGGAGCCTTTTCCACATTTGGAAATGTGACCGTCGATCATTGTCTTCATCGTCGGTTGGTTGATTACCCGCCACGGCTCGCTTGGCGTGGCGGGTACTCATTCATGGAGAGCGCATGCATCCTGGTGAGATCATCGCGAACGCGTTTGCAGCGGGATTGGTCATCATCCTGATAGCTGTCTTTTTTCTGATTTTCGGGAAGCCGCTCTGGCCTGAACGACACGTCCGGATGGTCATCATCCCGCCTGCTCACCGAATGACCACCGCTATCAAGAGTGCAGGGCCAGACCTGCCAAACAAGATTGATTTGGAAGTTGTGCGCCCGAGGCCGACCACCAACAAGAGGACCTGAAGCGCCTTCGAAGCGATGCTCGCAGAGGCTTCGACGCGGCGGTTCACCAGTTGGCCAGCGCGAAGAATAGGCGCGAACTCCTATTATTTCTGGCGAAAGGCGGAGTGGAACGACACAACCAACGGACCTAGCACATAGTCGAGCGCGGTGCGTTCCTCGGTGACGATCATGACTGACGCCGGCATGCCCGGATAAAGCGCAATCTGTGGGGCTGCAGCCAATTCCACCGGGTCGACTGCTACGTCGGCAAGATAGTAGGGAAACCCGGTCTTGCTGTCGGTAATGCGATCCGCCGAAATGCGGGTGACGCGACCATGAACTATGGGTATTGAGCGCTGTTTGTAGGATGTGAAACGAACTTCGGCAGCCATACCGGGTCGCAGGTTCGATATGTCCTCGACGCGAGTCTGAGCCTGGACGACCAGCGAATTTTCGGTCGGAACGATATCGAGGATAGTCTGGCCCGGCGAAACGATCGCGCCGATCGAGAAGACGCTGAGATCCATCACCTGGCCGTCATAAGGCGCGCGCCCTTCGGCTCGGTCCATGGCAGCACGGCAAGGTTCGATTGCGTATCGATCAGCATGGCTGATAGTTTGGCTCGGCGCTCATAGGTCAATTGGGCGATCTGCCCGTTGAGTTCGGCTTTGCTCTGTTGGCTGCCGGCTATAGCGCCGAGGTTCTCGTCGATTAGGCCCTGCAGATCCGAGGCCGATCGTTCCAATTCCAGAATGCGCGGGCGGGTGGTCAATCCAGCCTTGAGCAGCTTTGACAGGCTGGCCTTCTCGTCGATGGTCGATTGCATCTGGGCCTGGTAGGATTGGACCCGGGCCTGCTTGCCCTGGATCTGCTCCTCGAGCTCGGCAATCCGCCGCTCGAGGATCTGTCTGGCGCCGGCCATCGAGGCGCGCTGCACGGATGTTTTGTTGCTTCTGCTGAAATGGCGGGAACACTTTGCTGCTGATGACCATTCGGAGGAGCTTCAATCCAGCGCGTTGCCAGTGGATCGGACGTTCACATGGTCAGGCATCGGACCGTCGTCACCTGGTCATCGGTGATCTTCTTCAGGTCGTCTTGTGGCATCGGCTTTCAAATAGCGGCGGAAATTCGCCAGCGTAACACCCTTCATGGTCGCGCCGCCCGGATCGGACGGATTGTCTGACCAGAGTCAGATTTCAAACGCGCGCAAGCGCCCGCGCAAAGTGGCTGTCATGGCTAGTACCTTCCGCCTGATGGGCAATTGTTAAGTTTGGCAGTGAAGTTAGGAGGGCGGAAAAATCAGTCGGTTGAGCAAATCAGCGGTCTAGCCGCTCGCACTCATCGAGTAGGCCACCAAGCTCCAGGCAGAGATCGACGCGGCCGAGGCTGTTTGCGTTGTCATCGATCCCCATGCGGCGGTTGTAGGCCGTGACGGTGTCCTTCAGTTGAGAAACACGACCGGCCTTATGACCGCTGGAATAGGCGAAACCAGCGATGCAAACGGTTGCGGCGATTGCAAGCGCGGCAGTCTTGGCGTTCATGGTACTTTCGCCTCTCGAATCAAATTTGGGGAGAATTCGTCCATGGAAGGGAGTTTGACCGAATTAGCAGCGCGGCTCCAGATGCAATGGAAGGCTTGGGCTCCCGCGATTGGCCTTGGAGTTGCCGCCGCCATCGGCATGATTTGGACCGTCTATCTGCCGATTGTCGGATTGCGTCACCTGCTCGGATACAATTAGACCTCTAGTATCAGCACAGGCTGGTCCAATCGTGCCCAGCTATCCGAGATAGTTCAGCGGGTGCGGGACGAAACACTGCGGACGAGCATCGGCAAAGTCGCGACCCTCGACGGCCGAGCAGTCATCTATCAGCTACAATGATGCCCCTGCAGACTCCTGGCGAATCTGAGAAAGGCCGGGCATCCTCGATTGAGATGGCCACACGGGCTGCAAGTAGTTGCCGTCGAATGGCACGCCCGGTCATCAGGGCGTGCGCCCCGAGCCGAGGCCCTTACCACGACCCTTTTGGAAAACAAGCGGCAAGGCATCATCCCCAGGTCGGGCGGATTGCTGACGTTGTCAGTGGTAGTGCCTCTTCGCAGAAATTAGACAGGCATTTGGGCAGAAGTGGTCATTTTCTGAAATTCGGAAAGAATCTCCGGGAAACTCTGCGCGAGATATCGAACGACACGGGCGTTCTCCAGCAACCGGCAGAGATACCCCCTGGCCACCACCAGATCCAGGT
>NZ_RZPH01000234.1:0-6716 GCF_004022825.1 Mesorhizobium sp. M7A.F.Ca.CA.004.04.2.1 | reverse complement strand
GTCTTGAGCAGGCCGCTAAGCACATCGAAGCCGGTGCCCTTGACGGTGTCGCCACCGCCATCCTTGTAGTCGTCATAGTTGCGGTAGACGATGTTGCCGAGCACGTCCCAGTTCTCGTTGAGGCGGTAGGCACCGGATGCGCTTGTTGTCCAGCCTTTGCCGTTGCTCTCATAGCGTCCCGTGACGGAGCCGGCCCATGTTTCTTCCGGCTTAAGGAAATCCCCGGCGTCCTTGGTGTCGAAGAAGACGACGCCGCCGATGGCGCCTGAGCCATAGGTGTTGGCGACAGGACCACGGATAACATCCACGGATTTAACGAGTTCGGGGTCGATGTAGAAGGTCGACTGCGTGCCGTGGTCGGAACGCTGGAAGTTCTGACGGGCGCCGTCGACGATGACCGCGACGCGACCAAAATCCTGCAAGCCTCGGATGTTGATACTGGTGCTGACGCGTCTGGCGTCGGCCTGCGCCGCGACACCGGGCACGCCAAGCAGCATCTCATTCGGCGTCGTCGCCATGCGGCGGTCGAGCTGTTCCTGGCCGACATGGCTGGTCGATGCCAGCGATTCGATCGCCGTCTCGCCGGTGCGGCTGATGACGAGGATCTTGTCGAGCAGCGTTGCTCCCGCTGGTGCGGCGTTTTCTTCTTCAGCCTTCTTCGTTTGCTCTGTCGGCTGCGCCGCTTGCTGGGCGTTAGCCAATTGCGCCGACAAGGCGATAGCCGCCACGCTTGCCAACAATGCCGCCGCGCCGTTCGCCGCCGACCGGCCACGCCATTCCCAAGTCACCAACCCCATGCCCCAACTCCAAAGTCCAGGTTTCATGCTGGCTGGCCCGGGGCTGGCTGGCATTTTTGATCGTCTCCGGCGTCTTAAATGTTGACTCATTTAATCCGGTATTGCACTGACTAGTAAACATGATTATTCAAGTCAAGAAATGAATCGGATTACGCAACGCCTAGCCAGACGCCCGGCACAGGAAAGGGATCGACAGAGATGAACACCCACAATCCCAACGATTTTCGCTATCGCGTCCGCCGTTCCGACGATGCCTCGGCCCCCACCCGTTTCGACCGGGTTCCGCTGGCGGTGCGAACCCTGTCCAGCAACACTCTGTTCCAGGGCGAGCACGAGATCGGCATCGAGCATCACGGTGCGCTCTACCGGCTGAAGATCACCCGTCAGGGCAAGCTCATTCTCAACAAGTAAGGCTAGAGCGGTTCACCGTTTCTCGGAAACGCCGAACCGCTCTAGCTCTTTGTTTTAACGCAATTCCGGACGGAAAACCGTTTCACACTTTTCCCGGAATTGCTCTAGGCAGCAGGGACGAAACATGGATCAGCGCGTAAAACCCGCCCCGCATGAAATCCGGCGGGCACGGACAGACAATCCGAAGACGCGCGAGCGTGATCTGGCTGCCCAGCTCGGCATTTCGGAAGCCGAACTGGTCGCCGCGCATTGCGGCGACGGCGTCGTGCGCATCGAGCCGCGCGTCAACGATCTTCTGACCGGCCTCGAGGCCGTCGGCGAGGTCATGGCGCTGACCCGCAATGAGAGCGCGGTGCACGAAAAGATCGGCGTCTATGACAAGGTCGTCACCGGCAACCACAATGCCATGGTGCTTGGCGAAAACATCGACCTGCGCATCTTCCCGAAGGTCTGGGCACACGGCTTTGCCGTCGAGAAGCGAGACGGCGACGAAATCCGCCGCAGCCTGCAGTTTTTCGATGCGGCGGGCGAGGCCGTGCACAAGGTGCATTTGCGTCCGGCCTCCAGCCTCTATGCCTATCAGAAGCTGGTTGCCGCGCTCGAATCGTCCAATCAGGAGCCGACCGTCGACATTTCGGGACCACTCCCCGATGACGAGAGCCATGGCGACGAAGCGGCCGCCAATCTCGACGATCTGCGCGACCGCTGGAGCCGGCTGACCGATGTGCACCAGTTCTTCGGCATGCTGAAGACGCTGAAGCTCAGCCGCCGGCAGGCGGTGCGCCTGGTCGGGCAAGACTATGCCTGGCAGCTCGACAATGATGCCGTCCGTGCCATGTTTCATCACGCTGCGGAGGGCGAGATGCCGATCATGTGCTTTGTGGGAAACCGCGGCTGCATCCAGATCCATTCCGGTCCGATCAAGTCGATCAAGCCGATGGGGCCATGGATCAACGTGCTGGACGAAACCTTCCACCTGCATTTGCGCACCGACCACATCCAGGAGGTCTGGGCGGTGCGCAAGCCGACCAAGGACGGTCATGTCACCTCGCTTGAGGTCTATGATTCCGACGGCAAGATGTTCATCCAGTTCTTCGGCAAGCGTCATGAAGGCGAAAGCGAGCGGGATGACTGGCGCTTCCTGGCGGAAAACCTGCCGCGCATCCCAAGCCCGACCGCAGCCTGAGGAAAATGCGATGCGTTTTTTCCCAAGATTGTCGACCGTGCGCGGATCTATTTTCCGGCCGGTGATCGGTCTCTCCATGGCTGTTATCGCACTGCAATCCGCCAGCGCCATGGAAGGCACGGCCGTGTTTGCCGATCCTTCGAAAATCGTGGCCGTTGGCGGCTCGATCACCGAGATCGTCTATGCGCTCGGCGAGGAAAAGCATCTGGTGGCTCGCGATTCCACCAGCCGGTACCCAAAGGCGGCGCTTGAGCTGCCCGATGTCGGCTATATGCGTGCGCTGTCACCGGAAGGCGTGCTCTCGGTCAACCCGACCGGCATCCTGGCGTTGCATGGCAGCGGTCCCAAGGAAGCCGTCGACGTCTTGAAGAAGACGAGCGTCCCGTTCATCGAAGTGCCCGAGCACTATAGCCACGAAGGCATCCTCGAAAAGGTCCGTATCGTCGGCAAGGCGCTCGGCGTCGACGCCAAGGCAGAGGTGCTCGCCGGGGAGCTCGATGCCAAGCTCACGGCCGCCGAAGGGCAAACGACGTCGATCAAGGAACGCAAGCGCATCCTGTTCGTGCTGTCGATACAGGGCGGCAAGATCCTGGCGGCCGGCAGCGAGACCGCGGCGGACGGTATGGTCAAGCTGGCTGGCGGCGTCAACGCGGTCGAGGGCTTCTCCGGCTACAAGCAAATGTCCGACGAGGCGATCATAACCGCCAGACCGGACGTGATCCTGATGATGAGCAATGCCGGGCCTCCGGTCTCGGATGACGAACTGTTCGGCAATCCGTCGATCGCCTCGACGCCGGCCGGAAAGGCGCGCAAGCTGATCCGCATCGACGGTGCCTATCTGCTCGGCTTCGGGCCACGCACGGCCGATGCCATCCACGACCTCGCTGTCTCGCTTTATGGCGGGCAGGTCACGGACTGAACGGGCGGATCATGGTCGATCAATCGATCGCCGGCCCGGTGATGGCAAGCGTATCCGAAGGCGACAGGTCGGGCCGCGCCCGCATCGTCATTCTGCTGCTGTGCCTGGGGCTCGCGGCTGCCGTTTTTCTGTCGCTGACATCGGGGGCTTCGGACGCTTCGGCCGTCAACGTCATCGGGGGCTGGCTGTTCGGCACAGTGCCTGATGACGCCGCAGTGAGCGCCCGCGACAGCCTGATCGTCTATGACATCCGCCTGCCGCGCATCATCCTCGGCATGCTGGTCGGCGCGGCGCTCGCGGTCTCCGGCGCGGTCATGCAGGGACTGTTCCGCAATCCGCTGGCCGACCCCGGCCTGATCGGCGTCTCGGCCGGCTCCAGCCTCGGCGCGGTTGCCGTCATCGTGCTCGGCGCCACGATATTGGCTCCGGTGACCGCCTTGCTCGGCACGCTTGCACTGCCGCTGGCGGCCTTCTGTGGCGGGCTCGCCACCACGCTGGTGCTTTACCAGGTCGCGACGCGGCGGGGGCAAACCTCGGTTGCCACAATGCTGCTTGCCGGCATCGCGCTGGCGGCGCTCGCCATGGCGCTGACCGGCATTCTTATCTTCATGGCCGACGATCGCCAGTTGCGCGACCTGACCTTCTGGCAACTCGGATCGCTCGGCGGCGCAACCTGGGCGAAGATCGCGTCGGTAGGGCCGATCATCGTGCTGGCGCTGGCGGCGATGCCGTTCCTGGCACGCGGCCTCAACGCGCTGGCGCTTGGCGAGGCGACCGCCGGTCATCTCGGCATTCCGGTGCAGCGGCTGAAATACACGGCCATCGTCGGCGTCTCTGCCGCGGTCGGCGCATCCGTCGCCGTCAGCGGCTGCATCGGCTTCGTCGGCATCGTGGTACCGCATCTGCTGCGCCTGCTGATTGGTCCGGACAATCGCTATCTGCTGCCGGCGTCGGCGCTGCTCGGTGCCTCGCTGCTGCTTCTGGCCGACGCGGTCGCACGCACCATCGTTGCGCCGGCCGAACTGCCGATAGGCATCGTCACCGCGATAGCGGGCGCGCCGTTTTTCCTTTGGATCCTGCTGCGCAAGCGCGGCGTGGTTGATTTGTGAGGCTTGATGATCGAGGCCAAGGATGTTTCGGTTGATATCGCCGGCAAGCCTATCGTCAGCGGTATCGATTTCCACGCGCGGCCCGGCGAGATCGCCGCCATCGTCGGCCCCAATGGTTCGGGCAAGACGACCTTCCTCAAAGCGCTTTCCGGCGAACTCGCCTACACCGGGCGCGTTGCCCTCAACGGCCGAGATCTCTCGACGATGAAGCCGGTCGAGGTGGCCGTCCATCGTGCGGTGCTGCCGCAGGCGACGACGCTGTCGTTCCCGTTCACCGTGCGGGAAGTGGTCAAGCTCGGCCTTGTCGGCGGCCGCTCAGGCGTCTTGCCGGGCGAGGATGCGCGGCTGCCGGAACGGGCGCTGGCGCGTGTCGATCTCGACGGCTTTGCCGGCCGTTTCTACCAGGAGCTTTCGGGCGGCGAGCAACAGCGCGTTCAGCTCGCACGCGTGCTGAGCCAGGTCTGGGCACCGGTGCTCGACGGCAAGCCGCGCTTTCTGTTCCTCGACGAGCCGGTTTCCAGCCTCGACATCAAGCACCAGCTGATCATCATGAACATTGCCCGCGACTTCGCCAGAAGGGGCGGCGGCGTGGTCGCCATCCTGCACGACCTCAATCTGACGGCCATGTATGCCGACCGGATCTTCGTCATGCATCGCGGCCGGCTGGCCGCCACCGGGTCGCCGCGGGATGTGCTGAGCGATGACCTGATCGAAAAAGTGTTCGACTGCCGGCTCAGGGTCGGCGTGCTGCCGGCCGGCAATATGCCGTTCGTTCTGCCTCAGTCAGCGGCCTGATTGCAGATCTAGCCCGCGCCCCTGCTGGGTCAGGCAGCTGGTGCGCGGCGCTCCAGCATGTCGATTCCGAGCAGGTTGCGCACATTTGGACGTGCCGCCACGAGGTCGGCGATCGTATAGCGCTCCAGCACGGCGAAGAACGCGTTCAGCGCCTCGCGCAGCGCCGAGTTCAGCGCGCAGCTATCGACGAGCGGGCATTCGGCGGCATCGTTCTCGAAGCATTCGGCCATAGCGAAGCTCTCTTCCGTCACGCGCACGACATCGAACAGGCTGATGGCTTCGGCCGCCCGGCCAAGCTTGACGCCGCCATTCCTACCGCGCACGGTCTGGACGAGGCCGTGCTCGACCAGGGGCTGCAGGATCTTGAACAGGAAAAGCTCCGACACCGAATAGGCGGCCGCGATCTCGGGGATGCGGCTCAATCGGTCATCATTGGCCGCGCAATACATCAAGATGCGCATGGCATAGTTGGTCTGGCGCGTAAGCCGCATTTTGTCCTCACAAGGCACTGGTGCGGTGCAACCACGCCAGATCTGGAAATTTTGCTGATATGGCTTTGACCCGAATTTCCGGATTCGCCACATTGGCCTCGGCGGAATATGGCCTATACCTTGGAATAATTCCAGACTAGCTTCGCCCGATAGATGAATTTTCTCCTCAACTTTGTGTGCGCGGCCGGGGAAAGTTCCGGGCGAAACCCGCTGTCGCGGGTATTTCGGCCATCGGAACACTAAATAGGCTGAGATCGACGAGGAGCGGCTCACCCATGTCACAATCGGCTTCGCCCCTGGCGCCGGTCCGTTTCGATGCCGAGGCGGATGCCAAGCTTTCCGCGTTGCGGCGGACGAAATTCCTCGCGGCGGCCGCACTGGCGCTTTGCGTGCTGGTGTTTGCGCTCGCCAAATCCTTCGAGCGCACCTATCCATGGCTCGGCTTCGTCGCCGCCTTTGCCGAGGCCGCGACCATCGGCGGTCTGGCCGACTGGTACGCGGTGGTGGCGCTGTTCAGGCGGCCGCTGGGGCTGCCGATCCCGCACACGGCCATCATCCCGGAGAACCAGAACCGCATCGCCGACAATCTCGGTCGCTTCATCGAGGTCAACTTCCTGGCGCCTGAACCGGTGCGCGAAAAGCTCGCCGAGGTCGATTTCTCGGCACTCGTCGCCGACTGGCTGGCCGATACGGAGCGCGCCGCCGGCCTGTCGCGCTTCGTCGTGCGGCTGGTGCCGCAGACGCTGGCCGCTGTCGAGCAGTCCGGCCTGCGCGGCTTCGTCACCAGCCGCATGCTCGAACAGATCGAAAAGGTGCCGCTGGCGCCGCTGGCCGCCGAGCTGTTGTCAGCGCTTACCGACGACCGCCGCCACCAGAAACTGTTCGACGAGTTCACCAAGGTGATCGGCAGGTTCCTCAATGACGAACAGGCGCTGGCGACGATGCGCGAAAAGATCCGCGAGGAACTGCCGTCGCTGTTCAACCTGTTCCGCGCCGACGCCTATCTCC
>NZ_RZPH01000233.1:0-6723 GCF_004022825.1 Mesorhizobium sp. M7A.F.Ca.CA.004.04.2.1 | reverse complement strand
GCGGGGCGCTCCTCGTGGAGGTCGACCATCCTGGCAAGCCTGTCCTGCGGCGCCGGCCGGATCTTCTGGCGAAGATCGTCGAGCGGCGTGGGGCCTGGGCGTGTGCCTGGCAAGGTCCCAATCGCGGCACTGTCGGTAGCCGCCATTGCCTCCGGCGTCGGCAGCGAGCGCTGGACGTCGTCGAAGCTGGGACCTGCCAGGGCCGGAGTAGCCTTTGCCGTCAGCGCCGCGGCCATCGGCCTCAGGCCGAAGAAGGCGACCAGGAACACCACGACGATGAAGGCACCGGCATTGATCATCGTGCCGGCATGCTGGCCGATCGAATCGAGCATTCCCGCCTGCGGGATCGCCTCGCCATCCAGGCCGTCGATGAACTCGACCGCCGAGACGTCGATGATGTCGCCGCGCTTTTCGTCAAGGCCGGTAGCGGACGTGACCATCTTCTGGATCTCGGCGACGCGCTTGGCGATCTGCTCCGGCGTGGCGTCCTTGCCGAGGATGGCCGTCAGCCGTTGCTGATTGACGACCACGGCAATCGACATCTTGGTGACGGTGTAGCCGTTTGAGACCGTGGCGATCTTCTTGGAATTGATCTCGTAGTTGGTGATCTCTTCCCTGCGGTCGTTCTGCGAGGAGGATTGCGGACCATCGGTGGCGGTTGCCTGGGTCTCGGGCAGGTTCTGCTCGACGCTGGCCGGAGTGGAAGCCTGCTTCTGGTTGTTGTTCTCGTTGGCCCGCACCGACTGCACCGAGCGTTCGACGCGGGAATTCGGATCGAAGATGGTCTCTTCCGTCTGGCGGGTGTCGGTGTTGACCTCGGCCTTGACGCTTGCGCGGAAATTGTCGGGGCCGAGATAGGCCGTCAGCGCACGGCGGATGTTGTCTCCGATCTGCGCCTCGACGGTCTGCTCGACGCCGAGCGTGCGGGCGGCGCTGGTGTTGGAAGGATCGTCGCCCGCGGCCAGCAGATTGCCGCTGGAATCGAGAACAGTCACCTTGTCTGCCGACAGGCCGGGAACGGCGGCGGCGACGAGATGGCGGATCGACATGGCGCTCTTCTCGGCGTCGATGCCGGCGTAGCGGATGACCACGGAGGCCGAGGGCTGCTGCTCGTCGCGGCGGAAATTGGCCCGTTCGGACATGACGATGTGGACCCGCGCAGCCTTGATGCCCGATATGGACTGGATGGTGCGGGCGATCTCGCCTTCCAGCGCCCGCACGCGGGTGATCTGCTGCATGAAGGAGGTGAGGCCGAGCGAGCCGACATTGTCGAACAATTCGTAGCCGGCATTGGCGCTGGTCGGCAGGCCCTTTTCGGCAAGCAGCATGCGGGCCTGAGCGGTGGTGCCGGCCGGCACCAGAACCGAGGTTCCATCGGCGCCGACATCGAAGCCGATGCCGGCTTCGCCCAGCACCAGGCCGATCTGGTTCACGTCGGCGCGGTCTAGTCCCACATAGAGCGTGTCATAGGCGGGGCGGTTGAGATAGACCGAGGCGATGCCGATGACGCCCATCACCAGAACGGCGATGCCCGCCAGCATGGCGAGGCGCTTCACGCCAAACCCGCGGAGATTCGAGATGATGCTCTGGATCTGTTCCGGCACGGTTCAACGACTCCCAGCATGATTGTCCGCCGGAACTCTAGTCTTCGAAGCTTGTGCGAAAATGAAATCGGGCCGCGCTGGCGGCGCGGCCCGATTATCTGATGGAAAGGACGGCGCCGGTGGCGCCCGTGATCAGCTCTTGAACAGAGACAGGATCGACTGCGAGGCGCTGTTGGCGATCGACAGCGCTTGAACGCCGAGCTGCTGCTGAACCTGCAGTGCCTGGAGCCGGGTCGATTCCTTGTTCATGTCGGCATCGACAAGCTGGCCGACGCCGCGGTCGATGGAGTCCATCAAACTCTGGGTGAAGGTCTTCTGCAGGTCAATGCTGCTCTTGGCGGAACCGAGGATGGTGGCGGAGTCGGTCAGCTGGGCCATGACGTTATCGATCCTGTTCACCATCTGCGTGATGATGTCGTCGGTAATGCCTGGTGCCGTGATATCGAGGTTGTAGGCGGAGATATTGTCGACCTTGGCGACCGCTCCCGCCGCCGTCTGGCCGGCGGTGTTCGCGGCGATGTCCGTTCCTCCGCCCGCGATCACGCCCGCATAGGCGTTGTCGTACAGGGTCTGGGCGGCGCCCGTGGAATAGATGGACGTCTGGCGATCGAGGGTTCCGTAATTCTTGACCTCGGCGGCGAGGCCGTAGTCGAAAAGCTTGGTGCTCTCGACATCGATATCGATCGTCCCGATCGAGATGGCGCCGGATGAGGAACGATTGAATGAGGACACGATCTGGGAGTCGGGCTGGACGCCGTCATTGGCGGCCGCAACCTGCTTTGAGGTCACCGCTAGGAAGTTCGAGCCTGAAAAGGTGGCCGCATCGGCGAACGACTTCATCTGCGCCTGAAGCGCTTTGATCTCGGTCTGCGTCTTTGCCTTGGCTGCGTCCGTCTGGCCGACGGTCGAAAGCAGCTTGGTCTTGATCTGGCCGATCGTTGTCAGCACATTGTTCATGCCGGTGTAGGCGGTGTCGACTTTCGAGGCGCCGAGGCCGAGTGCATCCTGCACCGTCGACAGGGCCTGGTTGTCGGAGCGCATCGTGGTGGCGATCGACCAGTAGGCCGCGTTGTCCGAAGCTTGCGAGACACGGTAGCCCGTCGATATGCGGGCCTGTGTCTGCTCGAGTGACTTGTTGGTGGCGCTGAGGCTTTGAAGCGCGGTTAACGCCGCGGCGTTGGTCATGATACTCGCCAAGAAAGTCGCTCCTTCTCAAAGGCCGGCATGCTCAGACATGCCGGATAGCCTGCTTCAACCGTGGTATCGTGCCAGTAGGGCCGATTCGCCAACCGTTGTAAGCTATTGGTTAACCATAATTAGCGGGACATGGTTAACAGCCTGTTAAACGCGGCCTTTCGAGAGTTAACGACAGAGCGTTGCGCGCGGTCCGAGCAAACGAAATCGGGCCGCGCTTTTGGCGCGGCCCGATTTTAGTGCAAGTTGGCGGATGCGATTAGCCGCGGAAGAGCGACAGGATCGACTGCGACGAACCGTTGGCGATCGACAGCGCCTGGATGCCGAGCTGCTGCTGGACCTGCAGGGCCTGGAGGCGGGTCGATTCCTTGTTCATGTCGGCATCGACGAGCTGGCCGACACCGCGATCGATGGAGTCCATCAGGTTCGAGGTGAAGGTCTTCTGCAGGTCGATACTGCTCTTGGCGGCGCCGAGCGTGGTGGCGGCGTTGGTCATGGCCTTGAGCGCGGCATCGACGACGTTCATCTGCTGCGCGATCTGGCTATCGCTGGCGGCCGTGCCACCCGAGAAGATAGTCAGCGAGGCAACCGAATAGGTGTCGGTAACCGCTGCGGCAGCGCCCAACGTCGGTGCCGAGGCCGTGGCAACAGCAGCGCCCGTGGTGCCGAGGCGGGCCGTGTCGAGAATACCCTTGGCGGTTGGTGCCGCGCCGGCATCGTACAGCTTGATGCTTTCCACATTGACATCGATCGTCGAGATCGAAGCCGCGCCGGTCGCGTCGCGGTTGAAGGCCGAAACAATCTTCACGTCGGCCGCGGTGCCTGTCGCAGTGGACACCGAAAGCATGTTGGTGCCGGAGAAGGTGGCGCCATCGGCGTAGGCCTTCAACTGGTTCTGAAGGGCGGCGATTTCGACCTGGGTCTTTTCTTTGGAGGCGTCCGTCTGGCCGTAGGACGCGACCAGCTTGGTCTTGATCTGGTTGATCGTATCGATCGCGCTACTCATGCCGGTATAGGCTGTGTCGACCTTAGAGGCGCCGAGGCCGAGAGCGTCCGAAACGGTGGACATTGCCTGGTTGTCGGAGCGCATCGTGGTGGCGATCGACCAGTAAGCGGCGTTGTCCGAAGCCTGCGAGACCTTGTAGCCGGTCGAGATGCGGGCCTGGGTGTCGGTGAGGGATTTGCTGGTGGCGTTGAGGCTCTGCAGGGCCGTCAATGCGGCGCTGTTCGTCATGATGCTGGACATGGTACTCGGACCTTGATTTTACAGGTATTTTTTACATACCGGCTCTACCGGTATGACGGTGCGGCATCATGCCCATGATCTCTCAAAATCGATCACCCGCCATCTGCGAGCGAATATGCGGGCAAGTCCCTACCAAAGGGCTAAACCGGACGGTTAATCGAAAATATATTGCTGGGATTTCGAGCCGGCGCCGCAGGGTCAGTTGAAGGAGCGCACCAAGCTGCCGACAAGCAGGTTCCAGCCGTCGATCAGGACGAAGAACAGGATCTTGAACGGCAGCGACACCACTGTCGGCGGCAGCATCATCATGCCCATCGCCATGGTGATGGTGGCGACGATCAGGTCGATGACGAGGAATGGCAGCACGATCAGGAAGCCGATCTCGAAACCGCGCCGGATCTCCGAGATCATGAAGGCCGGCACCAGGATGCGCAGGTCGACGGTGTCACGCGAAACGGTCTGTCCGCGCTCGCGGGCAAGGTCGGCGAAGAGGTCGAAATCCTTGTCACGCACATTGTGCAGCATGAAGGTGCGGAACGGGTCCGAAATCTTGTCGAAGGCTTCGGTCTGGGTAATCTGGTTGTCCATCAGCGGCTTGACGCCGGTGTTCCAGGCCTGATCGAAGGTCGGCGCCATGACATAGAAAGTCATGAACAGCGACAGCGAAATCAGGATGAGGTTTGCCGGTGTCGACTGCAAGCCGATGCCGGCGCGCAGGATCGAGAAGGCGATGACGAAACGGGTGAAGCTGGTCACCATGATCAGCAGGCCTGGCGCCACCGACAGAACGGTCAGCAGGCCGAACATCTGGATGATGTAGCCTACGGTGGTGCCGTCGGCCTTGCCGATACCGCCGAGATCGAGTTGCTGCGCCGTCGCGACGGACGTTGCGGCCGCGATCATCGCCGTGGCGAGAAGGAACTTTCTCATTCGAGCAGCAATGTCCTGATAAGAATCTGCTTGGCGTGACCCTGGCTGCGGATCGAGGCGCGTTCCTCAAGATCGGCCTTCAGGTGCTGGTAGCCGCTGGCGCCCTCGATCTGATGCATCTTCAAGGTGCGCACCAGGGCCAGAAGATCCTGGTGGATGTCATCCGACATTGCCTGTGGCTGCGGCCCGTCATAGACGACGGACACCTCCATCCTGATCCATGTGCCGGCAGGCGAGGCGATGTTGGTGGTGATCGGCGCCAGCACGACAAGCATCGGGCCCAGGCCTGGCTGCTCGGCCGCGGTGGGCTGCATGATCTTGCCTTCGTTCTCAGGCGCGACCGGTACCGACGCCGGTGCGCCGACGCCTTTGAGATAACCGCCGGACATCCAGCCCATGCCAATGGCGGCCGCCGTCACAAGCAGCAGCAGGCCGGCCTGGATGGCAGGGGAGGGACCCTTGCGTGGCTGAACCTGTTCGATATTTGCCACGGCGCCCTGCTCCGATCCTAGAACGGAAGAACCTGGTCGAGAATCTGCTGGCCGTAGGCAGGCTGCTGGACCTCGGTGATGCGACCGCGTCCGCCGTAGGAGATGCGGGCCTCGGCGATACGTTCGTAGGGGATGGTGTTTTCGGCGCCGATATCGGCCGGCCGCACGATGCCGGCGAGCGTCAGCACCCTGAGCTCGGCGTTGACGCGCACTTCCTGCGATCCGGTGATCATCAGATTGCCGTTGGGCAGCACATCGGTGACGATCGCCGCGACATTGAGCTCAAGTGTCTCCGAGCGCTTGATCTCGCCGTCGGCAGTCGTGTCCGTGGTGGAGCTGAGAGCCCCAGCGCCCTTGCCGGCTGTGCTCCACTGGTCCCACTGCGCGCTGAGGTCGTAACCGAGCTTGCGATTGGCGGTGCGGCTCCTGTCGTTCTGGTTCTTGAAGTTGGCCCGATCGTTGATCTTGATCTTGACCGTCAGGATGTCGCCCTGGGACAGCGCCCGCGGGTCGGTGAACAGCCGGCTCTGGCGGTCGTCCCACAACGAGAATTTCTTGACTGGCGCGGGCGGCGTTTGCGGATAGCGATAGAGGGAGCCGGTACTGCCGCCATCGATGCCGGAGCCGACCGGGGACAGGGCCGGCTCCCTGCCGACCTCCTTGAGGTTGGTTCCGCAACCCGACAGCATGGTGACCGCGCACAGGACAAGCATTTTCCGGATCATGACGGATCTACCCTTCGGGCTGCGCTGGCCATAATGCCGGTGAGCGTCGCCGCTGCCTTCTGGTCCATTTCGTTGAGGATGACGCTCGCCTTGCGTGTATCGAGCTTCATCAATATGGCCGCAGCCAGATCGGCGTTGACGATGGCCAGCCGCTCGGCGGCGGCGTCGGGCTTCATGCCGGCGTAGATCTGGACCACGCCGTCCTCTGCCCGGGCCAGGAAAACCTCGCGTCGCTTCAGCCAGGTCTCGTATTCAGCTTTCTTTGCATCGAGAGCTTTCATGCGCTCGTCAATGCCGGCCTGGAGCTGCTTCAGTTCCTCCGCCTGCAGGACATAGCGGCGGTCGCGGGCGGCGTCGGCGATGTTTGAGCAGAAGCGCTCGATCTCGCTTTGGTCCGGCGCCTTTTCCCGCGTCAATTGCTGCGGCGTCGCTGCCACCGGTGCTCCCGGCAGGACCTGGCGGACCGTCTCCTCGCCGCGCGCAGTGTCGCCGGCAAAGGGCAGCGTCGCGAGAATGGCGGACGCGAGCAGGAT
>NZ_RZPH01000232.1:0-6729 GCF_004022825.1 Mesorhizobium sp. M7A.F.Ca.CA.004.04.2.1 | reverse complement strand
GCCCGTACCACCGGCATCGAGCTCGAGTTGGCAATCGTGCTCGATGTGACCGGCCGGTTGTTCGACGAAAGCCGCGCGCTCGAACTCGCCGGCCGCATCAAACCCGATCTCTCCATACGGCTGGCCAGGCGGTTGATCACCACGAATACGCTGCTCGGCGTCAATTCCAGGGATAAGCTTGGTTCGCGCCTACGCCGCGACGCCTTCCGCTGGATCCAACGGCTGGCCAGGGCGAGAGCAATTCCAGGAAAAGTGTGAGACGTTCTCTCCCGGAAAAGCGTCGCGCCATCACCTCAGGTCGGAAAGTGATGGCGCTCTTGGCTTGGCCGCTTTGAGTCTTTAGCCTGCGTCGGGAAGCACACGACGAAGGATTGAGGAATTTGGCCGATCTCAATACCCACATTGCGAATGCTGCGCGTGATCGGAGTTCCCCGCGAGTCGTCGCGGTCCTTACGACACGGAACGAAGAACGGTTCGTCGCCGGATGTCTCGAGAACCTCTTTCGTCAAGGCGTACAGGTCTACATCTGCGACAATCAGTCGACGGACCGAACGCTTGAGATTGCCCAGCGCTACTGCGGAGCCGGATTGATAGGATTCGAAACCATCCCGCATAACGGCTGGTATTGCTGGGAGCACCTTCTTCGTCGCAAAGAGGAACTGTTTCAGTCGCTCGAAGCAGACTGGTTCATGCATGTTGACGCTGACGAGATCCACCTTCCGCCGACTTCGTACTCATCGTTGGTCTCCGCCATTGCGGCAGCCGACGCACTCGGCTTCAATGCGATCGAATCTTCCGAGTTTACGTTCATTCCTACCAGAGAAGCTCCCGATCACGACAATCCCGATTATCAACACACGCTGCGCACCTACTACCCGTTCCGGCCAACCTCCCCACACTGCGTCCGTGCCTACAAGAAACAGGACGGCCCCATGGAGATTGCGTGGTCAGGCGGCCATCTCGTACGGTTCGCGGGTCCGGTGAGGCTTTACTCCGAGCGTTTTCGCATGAAGCACTATCTGTTCCTTAGCGCAGAGCACGCCGCATGCAAGTATGCTGGCCGCCGGTTTCTGAGCGAAGAGGTCATTGGTCGTGGCTGGCACGGATGGCGACCCCGCTTGCGATCAGAGGATATTCTGCTGCCGGACGCCAGCCAGGTGCGCGCCAGCGCGACGGACGACGATCTGGACGAGGCCAATCCATGGTCGGCGCACTGGCTTGAGCGGTACGCCTCGTGAATGAGGTACACCTCCCCCGCGTCCTGGCGATCGCGGATCGACCCGGCTGGGCGATTGATCGCAAGACCCAAAATCTCCGGCGCGTGCTGGAAAGAAGGTTCGAGATCGTCCAACGATTTCAACATGATGTGACTGAGTCGGACGTGAACACGGCGGACATCGTGCTCATCTTCTATTGGCTCCAGATCTCGAAGCTGCCCCTGCCGGAATCGGCCCTCGCCAGGCGGTCTGACAGGCTGCTCATCGGGATCTGCAGCCACAGAGAGCTGGAGGGCGAATTCCGCGAGCCCGGGCTCGCCGCCCTGCACCGGCTGGCGCGCGCTGTCTTTGTCAACAATCGGCAGCTCGAGCACGAATACGGTCCTCTACTGCGTGTTCCGGTCCACTACACGCCCAATGGAGTCGACACGACGTTCTTTTGTCCCGCACAAGAGCCACAACCCGGTTCTGGCGAGCTCCGTGTCGGATGGGCGGGAAGTCTCGGCAACCATGGTCCAGCACATCGCGGCTTCCACGACGTCATCGAGCCCGCGGTAGCGGCCGTGCCGGGCGCGCGCCTACTGACGGCGATTCGCGAGCAACGCTGGCGTAGCCATGACGAGATGCCCGGCTTCTATCGGGATCTCGACGTTTATGTCTGCGCCAGCCTCAGCGAAGGCACTCCCAATCCTTGCTTGGAGGCGGCGGCGTGCGGTGTCCCTTTGGTGACCACCCGTGTGGGAAACATGCCCGAGCTGATTCGGGATGGCGACAACGGGCTGTTCTTCGATGGAACTGCGGAGGGGCTTGCGAACAAGCTAGCCTTGTTGCGGGACACGCCATCGCTCCGGTCGAGGATGGCCGCCCGCATGATCGAGACGATCCAAGAGTGGGATTGGGGCGTGCAGGCGGAGAACTACGCGCGCATGTTTGCCTCGTTGCTTACTGCGGGCGGAGCTGTCGGGCCCATGAGATGAGCGGCTTCGGGTGTGCCCTGCCAAACCTGACCTTTGTAGCGCCATTCGAGTTTTCCCGGACCCTTGCTCTTCCGTACCTCGCGCAGCAAGGATAACGAGGCGGCGCTGCGCTGAAATCGTTGTTTTTGCGCAAAACTGCGAAGTAGAAGCACTCCGAAACACGCTATCCCCACGCCCTTGGGAACAAGGAATAGCGGCCCCACGTTGCCTGGGGTATTCAGTCCCGAGTCGTCAGAGCGGCGCTGATCAGTGCCGCAGCGTCAGCCGGGCGCGCGCCCACCTCCAACCGGAAGGTCGGCACCGCATTGACCACCCCGGCGATGGTCGCCAGCCGGCGTTTCTGCATCGGCAGCAGCCCGGTCATACCGGTGCGGACGTTGTCCACCGCCAGTGCCACCATTGCGTCGGTGCCGGCCATGGCGACGAGCCGGCTCTGGCTTCCGGCGGAACGCGCCAGGTGCAGAAGGGCCGCCACCGGCCGGGCGGACGCGTTTTCCACCCGGATGATATCCTCCAGCCGTTCTAGCGAGATGGGCTGTTCGCCATTGCGATCCCAGGTCTGGCCAAGGCAGGGCGCCACCTGCGGGATCATCTCCGCGGTCTTCCGATGGATCTTGACGGCGCGCGGCAGACCCCAGGCGACGACCTTGCCCGAAGTGGCATGCACGATCATGGCGTCGTCGGAGCAGAGGCCAAAGCCCTGTATTGCCAGCGCGAGTGACGTCGTGGTCTTGCCGGTGCCGCTCGGAGCATGGATCAGCACCACCGCATCGCTGTCCGGCAACGTCAAGCCGGCAGTGTGCAGCATATGCTGGCCACCGGCGTCGAGCGCGGCGTCGAGCACCAGCATTGCCGGTGTCCACGCGGCTTTCGCGCCAGGGCGGATCCGGAGTTCGGCCCAGCCCGCCACGCCGTTGATGGCAACGGTCTGACGCTCGGGAAAGACCAGATGGATGATACCACTATCCTCGAACATCCGGCAGGGACCATCCTCCGGCACCTCGCCATCGAAGACGAGGGATCCGTTGGGTGCCTCGTCCAAGGTGTCTGTCTCGGCGATTTCGAGACGAAAGTCCGGCTCGACGGGTTCCGCGATACGCAGGCTGCCCAGCATCCGGTCGAAATCCTGCCACAGCTCCGGGCGCTCGGCCGATATGCCAAGGATCAGGCCGTTGAGGCCATAGCAGGCTGAAGGTCTGGTCAAGCGGGACGCGCCTTTATGGCATCGGCATGATGACGATAGATTTCGACCATGCCGGGAAGCTTGTCGCTGACCACCGGCCTGCCATCGAGGCAGACCCAGCAATGCGCTGCCAGGCGCTGCGCTTGCATCGACTGCGGATCGATGCCGAAGCGCAGGTCTGGATCGAAGCCGGCCAGGCGCAGGAAACGATGACCTAGCAGACCCTCCCTCAGGCACCTGCGGTCACGCATCAGCCAGGGACGGCGGACGGCGCGGTTGACGCTGGCGACTATGTAGGCGGACGGCAGACCGCGATAGGGCGTCGACGAGGCGAGCGGCGCCCATTCGAGCACCTCCTCGAAGCTCCGGTTGATGACCAAGACCGGCATCAGCCGCGCGCTTGCCCAGAGATGGCAGCGAAACAGAGCGCGCAGGAGCGGGCCGTCAGTCATCAAGCACCTGGCGCGGCGAGGATACCTTCAGAGATCAGATCCGCGGCCAGTGCCGCCATGTCCTGATCGAGCGTCCCCTTGTCGACCTCGAACTCCTCGCAAAGCAGATCGACGATCTGGTCGAGGTTGCGCGCGCCGTCCACCTTGCCGAGAAAGGCTTCGGTCGTGCCGTTGCATGTATAAAGCTGGCCGCTGCGCGCCAAAAGCACGACTGCGCCATCGCCCACATGCTGCACCGAGGCATCCTCGGCCAGCCGCAGAACGGTTCCAGAGACTATTTCCACCACGCCCCTCCAAGCCACGCTCATCCCGGAAATCAGATAGCGCGGAGGTGGAGCGCTGTCTATCAGCCGATCATGGGAGCCCAGTGCACGGACCAACGGCTTTGCTGACGGATTCTCCGCGCCAGTCGCGTTAGAACCTGCTCGGTTGCGTCTTCCCGGCCGCATTCGTCCCAGAAATAGTCATCGATGAAATGTGACAAGCAGCGGGCCTGCCGGCAGCGGACGTTGCATTTCTTCCCCTAAGTAAGGTAAAACCTGTCTGGGTATTGGGGAGATAGCGTATGCGTTACAATTGGGAGCGGGCTCCGACGAGCTTCGAACGTCACAGAAAAGCGCTGGCCACAGCCATTTTGATCGCTGGCGGCATTGGCCTCATGCTTGTGGCCCTGCCGATCTAGAAACAACCTTCAGACACAGCGGCTGCCGGCGCCTGGGCGTAACCTCTCAGCGTGGCTGCCCGGCCACCGCGAGGAAGCGGCGATCGCGCCCCTCGAAACCCTGGCTGAAACGCTGCACCAGCACAACGATCACCGCCGGCTTGCCGGCCGGGGTGAGTTCGTAGGATTCCGACAGGCTGTAGGAGGTCGGGCAGTTTCTTGAGCCCGGCACGGTCTTGTCCTCGTGCAGGATTTTGAACGGCTTGCCATCCTGGCCTTGCAGCGTCAGCCGGAAGCCGAGGGCCTTGCCCGCCTTCTCACCCTGAAGTGGCTTTTCCTCTTGAAGTAGCTGGTCGCCTTGCCGCGTCACATCGAAACTCGCCGAACAATCGCTCGTGCTGGCCGCCAGGATTTCGTCGAGCTGGATGGTCGAAATGCCTGTTTCGCCATGGAGCGGCGCCAGCCATTTCTGCGACACCTGCTCGAGGTGAGAAATGTCGTTGTAGGCAACCATTTCGCCCGGAAAGGTGAACTTGTCGGAAGCCGCCTGCTCGGCTGGGGATGTGATGGCATATTGGGCGAGAATGGGCGCCGCCTGAGCGGCGGCCTGCGCCCTCGCCTGCTCCAGCGTCAGTGTCGCCTCCTCCGTCTCGTCGACGACGAGGATCGGCTTACCGCCAACGAGCTGATCCGTGCGGGTATCGATGATGTCTATCTGCGACCAGCCAGAGTCCGAGGCGCCGGCGTCGAGCGTTCATATTGCTCGAAGGCGAAATAAGCGCCATCCGGCGAAAAGCCGATGATGTGCCGTGCCGCGGCATCGCCAGCCTGAGCGGTTCCAGCGGAGATCGCGAGCACGACACCCATGACCAATGGGAGCGCAAGGCGCCCGATGATCCGCACAGCAGCAAACATCCCCACTCCAATCTGGAATCGCAATTTCATAGCTGCTTGCCCCCAAGCGCCAGGTCGATATCGGCCGTACAATGGCGTGCATTTGCGGCCAAGGGTAGAGCGCGCTATCTGGAGGGAAGAAAATCATTCCTGGGGAGGTATGGATGGCTTCACGCTATCACGAGGTCTATGAAGGCTGGAAACGCGACCCGGAACGCTTCTGGGCGGACGCAGCCGGCGCCATCGACTGGTATTCGCCCTGGGACAAGGTGTTCGACGCCACGGCTGGCGTCTATGGCCGCTGGTTCACCGGCGCCACCTGCAACACCTGCTACAACGCCATCGACCGCCATGTCGCGGGCGGGCGCGCCGACCAGATCGCGCTGATCCATGACAGCGCGATCACAGGAACGATCAGGAAGTTCACCTATGCCGAGTTGAAGCGCGAGGTGGTTGCACTCACCTCGGTGCTGAAGAACCGTGGTATTCGTAAGGGTGACCGCGTCATCATCTACATGCCGATGGTGGCCGAGGCGGCCATCGCCATGCTGGCCTGTGCCCGCATCGGCGCCGTGCATTCGGTGGTCTTCGGCGGCTTTGCCTCGCATGAGCTTGCCACCCGCATCGACGACGCCAGGCCGAAGCTGATCATTTCGGCATCCTGCGGCCTGGAGCCAGGCCGCGTCGTCGCCTACAAGCCGTTGCTCGACAAGGCGATAGAGATTTCCCGCCACAAGCCGGACGCCTGCCTGATCCTGCAGCGCGACCAATTGCGCTGCGAGCTGAAGGAGCATTTCGACATCGACTACGCCGATGCCGTCGCCCGCGAACGGGCAGCGGGCGCCAATGTCGATTGCGTGCCGGTGCTGGCCACCGATCCGCTCTACATCATCTACACATCGGGCACGACCGGCCAGCCCAAGGGCATCGTGCGCGACAATGGCGGCCATATGGTCGCGCTGAAATGGACGATGGAAAACGAGTTCGGCGTCAAGCCGGGCGAGGTGTTCTGGGCGGCGTCCGATGTCGGCTGGGTGGTCGGCCATTCCTACATCGTCTACGGACCGCTGCTGCATGGCTGCACAAGCATCCTGTTCGAAGGCAAGCCTGTGGGCACGCCCGATGCCGGCACCTACTGGCGGGTGATAGCGGAGCATGGTGTCGTAGCCCTTTTCACCGCACCGACCGCGTTCCGCGCCATCAAGGGGCAGGACCCGAAGGGCGAGTTCATTGCGAAATACGACCTCTCGAAGTTCCGCACGCTGTTTCTTGCCGGCGAGCGCGCCGACCCGGAAACCATCAAATGGGCGGAGCAGAAGCTGAATGTGCCTGTGGTCGACCATTG
>NZ_RZPH01000231.1:0-6773 GCF_004022825.1 Mesorhizobium sp. M7A.F.Ca.CA.004.04.2.1 | reverse complement strand
GACCATCTTGAAGAAGCCATCCTCAACCTCAAGAACCGCACGAAGCCAAAGCTGATCGGGGTGTGCACGACCGCGCTGGTGGAGACGCGTGGCGAAGATTGCGCGAGTGATATTGCGAACATCAAGCTGAAGCACACGCAAGAGCTTGCGGGTACGGAGGTCGTGCTGGCCAACACGCCGGATTTTGACGGCGCGATCGAAGAGGGCTGGGCCAAGGCAGTCACCGCAATGATCAAAGGGATTACAGGCTCGGGCGAACGTGCGCGGCAGCCGAAGAAGATCGCGATCCTGCCCGGATGCAACCTCACTGTCGCCGACATCGAGCATATGCGTGACATGGTTGAAAGCTTTGGGCTCAAGCCGGTTATTCTGCCCGACATTTCAGGCTCGCTCGACGGTACGGTTCCTGACCGCTGGGTAGCGACCACATACGGCGGCACCAGCGTCGAAGACATTCGCGAGTTGGGCACGGCCATGCAATGCATCGCCATCGGTGAGCACATGCGCCGCCCGGCGAAAGCGCTGCACGGGTTGACCGGCGTGCCTTACGTGTTGTTCCAGTCACTGACTGGGCTGCAGGACACGGACCGCTTCGTGTCGCTGCTGTCTGCGATTTCGGGCGCGGCGGTACCGGCCCGCGTGCGCCGGCGCCGGGCGCAATTGCAGGACGCGATGCTCGACGGACATTTCCATTTCGGCGGCAAGAAAATTGCCATCGCTGCCGAACCAGACCAGCTGTTCCAACTTGCGACCTTCTTTGCTGGCCTCGGCTCCGAGATAGCCGCGGCCGTCACAACGACCGACAGGTCTAAAATTCTCGAGAAAGTCCCGGCGGTTTCGGTTCAGATCGGCGATCTCGGCGATCTGGAAAGTCTTGCCGTCGGTGCTGACCTGCTTGTCACGCATTCGCACGGGCGCCAAGCATCGGAGCGGCTCCGAATTCCGCTCATGCGCATCGGGTTCCCGGTCTTCGATCGACTAGGCAGCCAGCACAAGCTCGCAATTCTCTATCAGGGCACCCGCGACATGATCTTCGAGGTCGCCAGCATCTTCCAGGCCAACCAACACGCGCCCACTCCTGAGGCGCTTGATCCACTCCGTAATCGAGAAATATCACGATGAACGCTGTTCGCCGCCTCTCGCTGGTCAGTAGTGAGGTTTTCGCCCCGATGCCTGAACGACGTAAGGGCGCATTGCGCGTTGCGATCGCCACTCAGGACATGCAGGACCTCAACGCCCATTTCGGGTCGGCCAGGCGCTTTGCTGTCTACGACGTGACGCGCGAGGAATGGAATCTCGTAGAAGCCGTGGCCTTCGATGACGTGTCCGATGAAAGCGGGGAGCATCGGGC
Organism: Mesorhizobium sp. M7A.F.Ca.CA.004.04.2.1; assembly: GCF_004022825.1. Taxonomy (NCBI): domain Bacteria; kingdom Pseudomonadati; phylum Pseudomonadota; class Alphaproteobacteria; order Hyphomicrobiales; family Phyllobacteriaceae; genus Mesorhizobium; species Mesorhizobium sp. M7A.F.Ca.CA.004.04.2.1. The sequence goes on along the minus strand of NZ_RZPH01000231.1, from coordinate 5,422 downwards.
CGAGCGCGATGATCGCATCACGCCAAAGGTGGATGCGCTCAAGGGCTGTCAGATCCTGTTTTGTCTGGCAATTGGCGGCCCTTCGGCAGCCAAGCTTGTCGCGGCAAAAATCCACCCGATCAAAGTGGCGGAGCCCCAATCGATCCCACAGGTGCTCTTGCGCACGCAGATGATGCTCAGGACGTGTCCTCCGCCTTGGCTGCGCAAGGTGCTGGCGCGAGCGGGCATTGCCGAAAAGAAACCGTCCTTCGAGGACGAGGACTGAAAAGAGGAGGACGCCAATGCCTGACCCCGCAATCCCCCCAGCTGTCGCCGAAGACGAGGCGGCTCTTTGCACCCCGTTCGTCAAATGCCTCGTGCGGCTGATCCGTTCTCAGGATTCCTATGGCTCGTGGGAACGCAAAGCGGACGCTGAGCTGCTGGGCGACTTCATCATTACCAAGGAACAGCGCCGAGGGATCCCAATCATCGGAGATCCCGATCCCGACGTGCTGTGGAGGCTCGACAAGTACTACGCCGCCATCGGGCTTGCGATCGAGGAGCGCTGCGGCCTTATGGCATCGCCGATGATCCAGGTGAGCCATGAGGGTTTTGGTCGGGTGCTTTTCACGACCGGACGGCTGGTCGTTTTGTCCAAAACGCTGCGCGATGTCCACCGGTTTGGCTTCGAGACGCTCCTGAAGCTCGCCACGGCCGGTACGAAGCTGGTCGACGATGCGATTTCAGTCATCGAAACCTTTCCCCACGTGGCGCTGGCATGATGGGCGCGATTTTCGAGAAAGGCCATCATGACGGACCCGAGAAACTATGTTGGCCAGTCCCCTCGATCCAGGGACTCGAGGCCGACCAGGTTGTTGGGGTATCGCCGATGAAGAAGCCGCTGGTCCTGATCTGCTCGCAAGATGCCGAGTTCTATCTGCTCTACAGCCACATACTGGAGGTTGACGGTTTCAGCAGTGAGACGGCAGACGGCGCGAAGGCTGCGCTGGCCTTGGCCGAACAACGGGAGCTTCAGGCCGTAGTGCTGGATTGCGACCCAGCCAGCATAAACGGGTCCGCAATTTGCGCCCACCTCAAGCGGGAACCGCGCACCACCGACCTGCCTATCATCGCCCTGATCGCGCCTGGCGCCGAGCACCAGCACCTCGATCTCTTGAAGGCAGGCGTTGAGAGCTTTGTGCGGCCGGTGGCTCCGGCCAAGCTGCTCGACTGCCTGCGGGCGAGGCTCGGGCTGACCAAGCGTGGTCCGAACGGGGTTGAAAACGACAGTTGGATTTGTTGTGGAGGCCTGGAGATGAAGCTCGATGCCCATCGGGTTCGCGGTAATGGCCACGACATCCATCTCGGACGGATCGATTTCAACGTGCTGCGGCTTATGATTGAGGCCCCCGGCAAGGTCTTCAGCCGGGACGAGCTTATCGGGGCGGCCTGGCTGCCCAACATTCATGTCGGTGCACGCACCGTCGATGTCCATATCAGCCGAATCAGGAGGGCGCTGAAAACGGCCTTGCCCGGCAGCGTCATTCGCACCGTCAGGTCGGCCGGCTACTCGCTCGAGAAGCCGGACGACTGAAATCGGTGATCGAACGTGGTGCCGCTCTCTCTTCCTCCTGAGAGCGGTGTTGCCGCTTTGAGGCGCTCCTAACGAAGACCAGGAGAAGCAGGCAAATGGAATTTAAAAGCATATTCAGTGTGACGGGTGCTGATCATTCTGATGAGGACCTCACAACAGCTGCCGGACTGTGTGCCGAGGTCGGCGCGCACCTATCGGTACTCATTATACCGCCTCCATTGCTCTTGATGTCGTCTCCGCCCCCCGAATGGAATACAGGACGTGCACAGGCAATTGCAGTACCGAACTATCGATTTCAGCAAATCGAGAAATTTTCACAGGACGTGACCAGAATGGAAAGACGGTCCGCGGATATCCTCAAAAGGCTGAAAGCTATGTCGCTTTCCTGTGACGTTGACACCGACTATTGCGATCCGGCTAGCCTCGGTGAAGTGGCACGACAGCGGGCGCTCTGCGCTGACCTGACGATCGTTGGAGGAGACCTCCTCAACGATGAGACTCTCGGACCTCCTGTTGTCAACGGCTGCTTGTTCGATAGCGGAAAGCCGGTGCTCATCGTGCCGAAGGGCGTTAAGGCGACGCTGTCGCCTCGACGCGTGCTGGTCGGCTGGGATTCGCGTGTAGAGGCCTCGCGTGCGGTTCGGGAAGCTCTTAGTATCCTATCCGCTGCCAAGGAAGTCTGTGTCGCTATGGTCGATCCAAAGGCGCAAAACAACGGGAAAGGCGCGCAGTCTGGAGCTGACATCGCTGCCTATCTTACTCGGCACGGTGCTCGGGTCTCCGTTGACCTGCTTAAGAGCGCCGGCAAATCGGCGGGCACAGTGCTGACCCAGCACGCGAACGACATCTGTGCTGACATGATGGTTATGGGTGCTTATGGCAGCCGTGGGCTGCGTGAGCGGATTTTCGGCGGTCCGCCGAGCTGGAGCTTTGGGAAGACCACATTGCCGCTGTTTTTGGCTCGCTGATCAGCTCCGTAGGAACACCGATCAGGTCGTAGGACCGCCAACCAGTCCGAAGTCGTCGTCGGTTACCGGTCGGATTGCGGAGACATGGCTGGATCCGCGAACATCTTGCGACGCTTGTCAGAGCCAAACCGGACGCCTCGACTGCTTCACGACGCTCTCGTGAACCAACTCGTGCGAGATCGTCCGCAACGGGCAGTAAAGACGAACGGCTGCAGCAGACCGCAGCCAAGCCACAGGGCGGGTGTACCAGGAGACCCCGCCTCGTGCGCGAACCCTGTTGGAAGGCCCCTTATCAGTACCCGGACGCGCGTCAAATCGGCGGCTGTCCCTGTCAGCCTGCGGTGTGCAAGGGCCGCTGCCGCGGAGCTTCCCCTGCCCGATCGTCGGGCGTGCGACAATGTCGGATTCCAGACGAGCTGGAACTGCGCGAACTCGTTGGTTTGACAGGTCTTTATCCGGCACGCCGCATGCATGGGAGTCTCCGAAAGCATTAAGAGCCGTTATCCATGGTTACGCCCCTCGAAAGAAAGAGCCGCTTCCGTCGTGGCAGGGAAACAGCCACTCCTGGGGTGGAGGCCGGCGCTAGAAGCCGCCGTAAGATCCGGAAGAGCCGCGCGACAGCATCACACACTTTCCTTCTGCTCTTGGGTTCGGATCACGCCGCGCCGCTGTCGATGCCGCCGACATTGAGCCCAAGACCTGGAAGGCGGCACACGCTTTTGCTGTCCTCTCAGTCGGGACCGCGGCTCAAGCATGCCTGTGAGGTTCGCATTGCTCAATGCCCGGCAATCGACGTCAACATGCCGCTGAGTTGGAAAACACTCCTAGAGGAGTAAGGATAAGTGGACCTCTTTTGTATTGGTGTGGGTGCTGGACCATCTAATTTGAGCCTTGCGTGTCAGATACAGGAAGAGATTGCGCAAGGGGCACTGTTCCTGGACCGGGAGGTCGATTTCCGAGGACATCCAGGCAGCGCTTTCGATTGCGCGGAGCTCCAGGTCGGCCACTTCCAGGATCTGGTTACTCTGGTCAATCCGCGATCAGCCTACACATTCGTAAACTACCTCCACGAGAACGGGCGTCTTTACAATTTCCTCAATGCGCAATTTCACGGGGTGCTTAGAGCCGAGTTCGCCCAATATCTCAACTGGGCGTTCCAGAAGAATCCGCTTGTCCGTGGCGGCGAGGCCGTTCGCGAAATCCGCTTTGACGGCGAGTTTCGCGTGCGGACGGACAACGCGGTCCTTGATGCAAGAAACCTCGTCATCGACATAGGCAAGCAGGCGCAAATTCCGCCTCAGTTTCATGGCTGGACTGGACCCAACCTGTTCCACTCATCTGAGTTGGCCCACATCAATCCTGAGGTGCAAAAAAAGCATGTCTGCGTTGTTGGCGGCGGACAGTCGGGAGCCGAGCTGCTACTGCACCTTGTCGGCCGGCCGAAAGAACGGCGGCCCGCGGCGATCACATGGGTCTTGACGCGCGAGATGCCTTTCGACGACCACGCGTTCACAAACGGGCTGTTCACGCCATGCTTCTCGGATCGTTTTGCTGCGATGAGCGAGGTGCATCGACAGCTGTTCCTGCGGCGTTTCGCGCTTGCCTCCGAGGGCATTTCAGAAAGCAAGTTGCGCGCGGTCTATCAGGCGCTCTACCACCACGCCTTTCTCGAGCCACACCAATGCGAGATCACATTGCGGCCAAGTTGCAACGTGTCGCGCTGCATCAATGCCGGAGCAGGGCACAGGCTCACGCTGCAACGCGGCTTGGACAACATCGGAGAAGTAACCGCCGATATCGTCATCCTGGCCACCGGGTACGAGAAACCGCTGCCGGGTTTCCTAGAACCGATCGCAGATCGCCTCGAACAGATCGGCAATGAGCTCGCCATCGGCGAGGATTTTTCGGTGTACTGGGACGGACCGCGAGACCGACGCCTTTTCGTTCAGAACGCCTGCCTTGGACAGCGCGGGCTGGCTGATCCGAACTTTGGGCTGCTGGCCTGGCGAGCGCGCCGCATCCTTGACAGCCTTCTGCGGCGCGCGCCATGCGCCAATCCCGAGCATCTAGGGTTCATCAACCGTCCCTTGACGGAGTGCTGGCCCGACCTCGGAGTCGAACAAATGGGCAGCGGGATATGATTCGTCGATATTGATGATCGGCGGTGGCATTCAGGAAAGATTTCCGCCTCTGGCGGCAAAAGCGGGACGAGCAATATTCCTACGGCGTCAGATCGCTCTGCTCGCGCTTGAGCAAGGTAGCGTCGCGCGACTCCTGCTTGGCGTGAAACAGCAAAGGGCATTCAATCACGATGCAGCTTTACGTGCTGTCGGGCTCAACGCCACGTGGATCGAGCCCAACGCCGCCGTTGGCAACCGCGACGCGAATTATGACGCCGGGCCACATGCGGCGGTGGCTGCAAGGGTACCGAGCCTCTCCCGCACTTTCGACCCCATCGCCGAAGTGCGACTACTCCAGGACGCCGAAGCCGGTCTTATCGCCAGCGGGCCAGCCAAACTCTCACCTTCCTAAACGGCAGCCGCTAAGGTGAGCCGTCGAAAGCCGACATTCAGGTTAACGTCAGCTGGCCGTGTTAGGGCTCGCTTATTCAAGGCGGTACCGGCGCTTGCCGAAGCTAAGAAGGGTTGGCATGCCCTTTGCCGTGCTTGATGTGCGGCAACACGGTGAGAGCTCCGCTGAAGCAAGCGAGAGGGAGCAATGCCCTCGAGACCGTGTCCGATTTTGACTGGAAAATATTCCGCGACAAAAGAGACGAAAGGTGTGGAATGACTTTGGACACCAAGATGGAACTGCGTATGGGGTCCCCGGCTCCTGCGCTGAAAGTGGAGAACTGGCTGCGTGGCGAGCCCCTCACGAGCCT
>NZ_RZPH01000230.1:0-6790 GCF_004022825.1 Mesorhizobium sp. M7A.F.Ca.CA.004.04.2.1 | reverse complement strand
GATCTACACCCGCCAGGAACGCAACGGCATCCTGCTCGGCACCTATGAGAAGGCCTGCAAGCCGTGGTCGCCGGTCAACACGCCGTGGGATTTCGGCCATGAATTGTTGCCGCCGGACCTCGATCGCATCGCCCCGTCGCTGGAAATCGGCTTCAAGCATTTCCCCGGCATCGAGAAAGCCGGCATCAAGCAGATCATCAACGGCCCCTTCACCTTCGCGCTCGACGGCAACCCGCTGGTCGGCCCGGTCCAGGGCCTGACCAATTTCTGGTGCGCCTGCGCCGTCATGGCCGGCTTCAGCCAGGGCGGCGGTGTCGGCCTCGCGCTGTCGAACTGGATGGTGCATGGCGATCCCGGCTTCGACGTCTGGGGCATGGATGTCACCCGCTTCGGCGAATGGGCAGGCCTGCGCTACACCAACGCCAAGGTGCGCGAAAACTATTCGCGCCGCTTCTCCATCCGCTTCCCCAATGAGGAACTGCCGGCGGCACGCCCGGCGCAGACGACACCGCTCTACGACACGATGCTGGCCAACAATGCCGTCATGGGCGACAGCTGGGGACTTGAAACGCCGCTCTGGTTCGCACCGAAAGGCAAGGAACCCAGGGATATCGTCTCCTTCCACCGCTCCAACGATTTTGGGCCGATCGGTGAGGAAGTGCGCGCCACGCGTGAGCGTGTCGGTGTCACCGAGATCGCCAATTTTGCCAAATACGAAGTCTCGGGACCCGCAGCCGAGGATTTCCTCAACCGGCTGATGACCAACCGCATGCCGAAGACCCGCCGTATCGTGCTGACGCCGATGCTCAACGAATTCGGCAAGCTGATTGGCGACTTCACCATCGCCAAGGCGGCAGAAGACCGCTTCATGATCTGGGGTTCCTCGGCGGCGCAGAAATACCACATGCGCTGGTTCGAGAAGCATCTACCGAAGGACGGAACGGTGCGCATCCACCGCTTCGACCAGACGCTGGTCGGCCTGTCGATCGCAGGGCCGAAGTCACGTGACTTGCTGCAGAAATTGGTCGATGTCGATGTCTCGACAAAAGCCTTCCGCTTCATGGATTTCCGCGAGATGGCGGTTGGCGGGGCGCCTTGCATGGTCAACCGCATCACCTACACCGGCGACCTCGGCTATGAAATCTGGATGGCACCGGCCTACGAGCGCCTGGTTTACAAAGCGATCAAGGACGCCGGCGAGGAATTCGGCCTTGTCGATTTCGGCATGCGCGCGCTGCTCTCCATGCGCCTCGAAAAGAATTTTCCGACCTGGTTCCGCGAGTTGCGGCCGATCTATGGACCGTTCGAAGGCGCGATGGACCGCTTCATCAAGCTCGAGAAGAACGACTTCATCGGCCGCGAGGCCGCTGCCAAGGAACAGGCCGAGGGGCCAAAGCTGCGCCGCGTCTCCTTCATCGTCGATGCCACCGACGCCGATGTCATGGGCGATGAGCCGATCTGGGCCAAGGTCAGCAAGGACTATGGCACGGTTGAAAAGCCGCATGGCTATGGCGCGCCCCGCTTCGACGAGGGCGGCAAGGAAATACGTGGCTCCAAGGCTACCGAAGGCGCTTCCGCCGTGCGGGGTATCGTCGACGGTGACTGGCGCGTGGTCGGCTGGGTCACGTCGGGCGGCTATGCGCATTATGTGCAGAAGTCGATGGCGCAGGGCTACGTCCCCGCAGCGCTTGCCGAGGACGAAAGTGCCGGGCTGTTCGAGATCGAGATCCTCGGTCACCGGCGCCCGGCCCGCATCAATGTCGAAGCGCCCTTCGATCCGAGCGGCGAGAAGATGCGGACCTGAGTTTCGACCATGGACAACGCGGGGCCGAAGGGCAGCTTTGGCCGGCATCGCAAAATCATGCCGTTCGAAGCCGATTCGATCGAAGCCTTGCGCGACGCCTCCCGCCAGAAGGCGGCTTCGCTCAACCAGCATGTGCTGGGCTACGGTGCGCAGGCCGAGGCTGAATGGGCCGCGGCAGGCATTGCCGCGCCCGATCTGGCGGCGATGCGCCAATACCGGCTGGAGCGCATCCGCGCCGAGCTGAGGCGCCGCGGCTATGCCGGCGCCGTGCTCTACGATCCCGTCAACATCCGCTACGCCACAGACAGCACCAACATGCAGCTATGGGTGGCGCACAACCCGACGCGGCATTGCTTTGTCGCCGCGGAGGGGCCGGTGGTGCTGTTCGACTATTTCTCCTGCGAGCATTTGTCCGATCATTCCGGCGTCGTCGACGAAGTGCGACCGGCAGTGTCGTGGATGTATCTCTATGGCGGTGAGTTGACCGAGCAAAAGGTCCGCCGCTGGGCCGCAGGAATAGCCGATCTGGTGAAAGAGCATGGCGGCGGCAACAGCCGCATCGCCGTCGACCATATCAATCCGGAAGGCGTCGAGGAGCTGGCTCGCCTCGGCATTTCCATCGGCAATGGCGAAGCGTTGATGGAGAACGCGCGGCTGATCAAATCACCCGACGAGATCCTCGCCATGCGCCGCGCGATCGTCGCCTGCGAGGCGGCGATGGGCGAGATGGAACAAGCGCTGAAGCCGGGGATTTCCGAAAACGAATTGTGGGCGGAACTGCACCGCGGCAACATCGCGCGCGGCGGCGAATGGATCGAGACGCGACTGCTGACGTCAGGCCCGCGCACCAATCCGTGGTTCCAGGAATGCTCGTCGCGCAAGATCGAGGCTGGCGATCTCGTCGCCTTCGACACCGACCTGATCGGCCCCTACGGCTTCTGCGCCGACCTGTCGCGCACATGGCTGTGCGGCGATGGAAAGCCGACCAGCGAACAGCGCGACCTGTTCCGCATCGCTGCCGACCAGATCGGGCACAACGCGGCACTGATGCAGCCAGGCATCTCGTTTCGCGACCTCGTCGAACGCTCGGCGGTGCCGCCCGGCGACTGCTTCCCGACGCGCTACGGCGTGCTCTATCACGGCGTCGGCCTGGCCGATGAATACCCGACCTTGCCGCATGCCAGCGACTGGACATCGGACACTCCGGACGGCGTGCTGGAACCGGGCATGGTGCTGTGCGTGGAAAGCTATATCGGCAGGCTTGGCGGGCGCGAAGGCGTCAAGATCGAGGAACAGATACTGATCACCGAGACGGGCAACGAACAGCTCTCAACCTACCCGTTGGATAAGAGACTGCTCGGCTAGCCCGGCAATGGCCTCGCGCAACGCCCCAACCGTCTTTTCCGGTGTCCCTGCGGCGGTGATGTAGGGCAGGCCTTTGCGCCGTCCGGTCCAGCCAACGACCGCCACCTTTTTCGCCGCCGGCTCGAAGCGTTGCGCCAGCGCCCAACTCTCGCAGTCGATGGCCGCTATATCGGCCTTGCCCTCTGCAATTGCGACGATCGAGGAACGGTGCCCACCGCTTTCGCTGCGCGAGGCAAAGAGGTCAAGGCTCTCGCCCATCGCCTCCAGGTCGCGCGTCAAACCGAGGAACCCCGACATCGAATCGAGGCTGTTGAAGGTGAAGCGCTTGCCGCGGATCCGATCGAGTGGGATCAGCGGGCTGCCGTCATTGGGCGAGGCAACCGACGGCGCGCCATCCGCCAGCATGACGATGGCGCTGGAATAGAGCTCGCCCTGCCCGCCTTCGTAGGCGTCGTAGCTTGGCTGGGCAACCACCTGCACATGCCTGGACAGGCCGAGTTCCATCGGCCCCCAGCAGGTCTGCGCGAACAGCAGCGCCGGGTGCAGCCACAGTCTGTGAAAATCGAGTTCGTCCGGCGGCAATGTCACTGGATCGGATGCGATCAATGCACCGGCAGCATCACGAATACCGCCCGGCACCGGCGGCAGGTCTCCATTGCGCCGCACGATGGTTTGCGGTGCGTCGATACCCTTTTGCCGAAACGCGTCGCGCAACAGCGCCCATTGCGCGTCGACCTCGCCGCGTATTTCGGGCCAGTCATACATCGGCAACGCCGCAACCAATTCACTCATGCCGGATATCAAATCATCATGTCTGGAAAAATGATCGCAAAAACGCGGCGCCCAATCAGAATTGGCCGACACGGATTCCGGGTAGACCGGAATTATTCCTTCGGCGGCTCTGCGGGAACCGGCGCACTGCCGAGTCCGCTGATGCTGCGCGCCCTGATGCGCGGCTTGAAGGCCCTGCCCGGCTCGGCTTGACGCCGCAGCACCGGGTGCACGATCGGCTCCTTCGCCTTGAACGCATAGGCTTTGATCAGCGCGAAATAGTTGGGATAGGCATAGCCATTGTTCATCCGCAGCCATTCCTCACGGCGATCGCGAAACAGCTTGGGCAGCTTGTACCAGGCCACGGTCGGGGTCTTGTGATGGACGAAGTGCAAATTGTTGTTGAGGAACAGGAACGACAGCGGCGAGCGCTCGACGATCACCGTGCGGCCTTCCGGATGTTCCGACCATTGATGCTCGGCGAAAGTACGGATCGAGATCAGCGACTGGCCGAGCCAGACCGGCACCAGAATGTAAAGCCACAGCGGGATGCCGAAGCCGAACTGCACGATCGGCATCACGACGGCAAGGCCGATCGCATGCAGCAGCCAGGCCTTGCGGATCGCCTTGTCACCGGCGATCACGTGCTTGGCATCGTCGATGAAGAAGCCGACGCAGGACAGCCACGGGCCAAGCACGAAGCGGCCGGCCATGGTGTTGTTGATCTTGAGTAGGAATTTCATCGTCGGCGGCAGTTCGTCGTGCTGCCAGAGCGCCTGATAATAGCTTTCCGGATCGTCCAGCGGATCGGTCAGCCGCTCGTCGGCGTGGTGGCGCAGATGGATGGTCTTGAAGCGGCGGAACGGCCAGACCAGACCGATCGGCAGGAACACGAAGGCTTCATTGACCCGCGCGTTGCGTGTCGGATGACCGTGCAGCACTTCGTGCATGATCGACGATTGCAGTGCGGCGGTCAAAGCCAGGAGGGCGAGCGCCAGTATGGGGTAAGATGGCCAGAGCAGGAAACCGGTGGCGAGCCAAGTTGCGTAGCAGAAGAAGGCGAGTACCACGGTCGGCCACTCTATGGCCGGTGCGCTGTGTCGCCTGATGCTCTTGCTCGTCATGCTATCGACCACTGCCCCTCAGTCGCCGGAGCCCCAATTGGCTCCTGACAACATTGTGTCAGGAGAAGTGATTCCACTCAACGAGACAAAGTACACAAACTGTTGCGATTGCGCATTTTTGACCGCACATGTTACACATTGTAAACAGGCTTAGGGATTCATTTACGCCTGAGGTGCGCTCGGAAGCGATTCGGCGCAAATTTTTCCTCAATCGAGGTGGAGCACGCACATGGACAAGCGCGACCTGTCGACGATCTTCCGCGAGCGCCTGAAAACACTCTTGACACGCTCCGACCTCAACCAGTCGGCCTTCGCGACCGCGGTCGGCATCGACCGTTCGGCGCTGTCGCAGCTGCTGTCGGGCGCCTCGACGCGCCTGCCCCGAGCGGAAACGCTGCTCAACATCGCCGCCGAGTTCAAGGTGTCGCTCGATTGGCTTCTCGGCCTCAGCCAGGACGAGGGTCTCACCGGCGAAATCCGCGAGAGCCTGGAGATAGAAGAGGCACCGGACGGCTTCGACCGCACGCTGCTGGCCAAATGGCATGCCGAGGCGGCCGGCACCAAGATCCGCTACGTACCGGCCGGCATTCCCGACCTTCTGCGCACCGAAGCATTGGTCGACTACGAAGCCGGCATCACCAACAAGAGCCGCCTCGCCCAGGCCGGCGAAACGCAATACCGCATCGACTACAACAGGCGGCCGGAAACCGACATGGAAGTCTGCATGCCTCGCCATACGCTGGAGATTTTCGCCCGCGGCCTGGGTGTCTGGGATCGTTTCCCGGAAGCCGACCGCCGCGCCCAATTGCTGCACATGGCGACGCTGCTCGACGACCTCTACCCCACCTTCCGGCTGTTTCTCTATGACGGGCGGATTCGCTATTCCATCCCCTACACCATCTTCGGTCCCTATCGCGCCGCCATTTATGTCGGCGACATGTATCTGGTGCTCAACGCCACCCAGCCGATCCAGACGCTGATCCAGCATTTTGACAATCTGATCCGCGCCGCCGACATCAACGCGCACGAGGCGTCCGGCTTCGCGCACAGGCTGGCCGGCATGTCGTTCCCAACAGGCACTGTCTGATCTCTGGCAATCATGGTCTGATCTCTGGCAATCATGGTCCTCTGGTGGAGCCTCGTCCCGGCCACGCCATTTCCATTTTTGAAGGACAGCTCATGCCCGATCCGCGCCGCATCGTCGTTCCACCCCAGTCGGGCCGCGCCATCCGCGTCTCACAAGGCGACCTCATCCGCATCATCGATCCCAAAGGACAGCAGGTTTCCGATCTCTGGGCTTTCAGCACCGACCCGACGGTCGACTGGCTGAGCACCTCGCAGACCCGTGACATCACCGAGCGGCTTTTTCCCGCAATCGGCGACAGTTTCTTCAGTGCCGCCGCCAAGCCGATGCTGACGCTGGTCGAAGATGGCTCGCCGGGTCCGCACGACATGCTTTACCCCGCTTGCGACAGCGCGCTTTATGAGCGCGCCGGATTTCCCAATCATCCGAACTGCCGGGACAATCTGATGCAGGCGCTGGCCACAGAGGGCATATCGCTGCCTTTCGCCCCCGATCCGGTCGATCTCTTTCAGAACTCCTTGCCGGAACCCGACGGTCGGCTGGTGGTTTCCGCGTCGATCAACCCGCCGGGCGGCTATGTGACGTTGCGCGCCGAACAGGACCTCCTGCTGGTGGTCACCGCTTGCTCGGTCGACCATCACC
>NZ_RZPH01000022.1:0-16722 GCF_004022825.1 Mesorhizobium sp. M7A.F.Ca.CA.004.04.2.1 | reverse complement strand
GCGGTGCGTGGGCCGGGGGCGATGGGTTAGCGCAAACCGCTGGCCGCGAAAACGCGATCGCCTCCCCCATTTCTGGTGGGGGAGGCAGCCCTGGGAGCCCGTTTCTAGAGCTTGCCGGCGTCCTGGAGGATTTGCGTCGCCTTGGCGGCTGCATCGTCCAGTGCCTGCTTGGAGGTCTTGTCGCCGAGGATCGCCGCCTGCAACTCGGGATAGACGGCGTTCGAGATCTCGATCCATTCAGGCGTCTGCGGCACGGCAAACGCGTGCTTGGCCTCTTCCTGGAAGGCGGTAAGAACCTCCTTCTTGTAAGGATCGTTTTCGGCCTGCTTTAAAACCCAGTCCCACACTGCGGTACGGGTCGGCAGCGGCCCGGCGGCGGCCTCGAGCTTCTGGCTGTCTTCGTTGGTCAGCCACCACACCAGGGAAGCCGCGGCCTCCTTGTTGGGGCAGTTCTCGGTCACCGAGAAGCCATGGAAACCGGACCAGCCGGTGCGCTTGCCGGACGAGCCCTTCGGCGCGACCTTGACGCCGACATTGCCGGCGACCTTCGACGACTTCGGGTCGTTGAAGAAACCGGCCCAGCCCGGCCAGTCGAGGTTGATAGCGACGGTGCCGGACGCAAAGCCCTGGCCGAGATCGTCCCAGAGGTAGTTGGTCGTGCCGGCCGGTACGGCCTTGGCCTTGTAGAGGTTGACGAACCAGTCGAGCGCCCGGATGCCGGCGTCGGAATTGAAGACCGGCTTGCCATCCTTGTCGAGATACTCGCCGCCTTCAGCGACAACCATCTCGTAGAAGCGGCCGTTGATCGCCTCTTCTTTGCCGGCGAACTGCGTGCCGTAGAAATTGGGTGGGTTGGCGAAGAACTGGGCTTGGTCGGTCACTTCCTTCCAGGTGTCCGGCGGCACCAGATCATAGCCGTATTTCGCCTTGAACTTGGTCTTGTTGTCGGCGTTCTCGTACAGGCTCTTCTGGTAGTAGAGCGCCGAAACGTCGAACTGCGCACGCGGCAGCATCTCCAGCTTGCCGTCGATGGTTGCGGACGTGATCGTCGACGGCACGAAAGCGTCGATCTCTTCCTTGGGCAGCAATTTGCTGAGGTCGGTGTAAAGGCCCGTATATTGCGGCGCGAAGGACGAATGGTTCCAGCCGACGCACCAGTTGGTGCTGCCGGAGGCGATGTCGGACTTGAGCTCCTTGTCGATATCGAAGCCGTTCTTCTTGGTCAGGATGTTGACCTTGGCGCCGGTCGCCTTCTCCCATTCGGGAATGCGCTCGTAGAGCTTTTCATATTGCTGGCCGCCGATCAGCTTCACGTCGACGGTCACGCCTTCGAACTTGCCGGGCAGGTCGCCGGCAAGGGCAGCGCCCGCACCTGACGCGAGCAACAATGCACCGGCGCACACGCCGGACAGCAGTCTGTTCATTGGTATCCTCCCTTGGCGCCGCCTCCGCGGCGACCGCAACTCGTCTGATGACAAGAAGTGCTACATTCATATACAAACAAAACATTCATAGACACGTCAAGGCGAAATTTGTTTCCGCCGCGCACGTTCCTGCGTATATGAAGGGTGAAATTCACTGGAGGATGAGCCCATGGACGACAGCGAAGACGAGCGCTATCGCGCGCCGGCGCTCGACAAGGGGCTCGATATCCTTGAACTGCTGGCGGGCGTCGACGGCGGCCTGACCCAGGCCGAAATCGCCAAGAAACTCGACCGCAGTCCCAACGAATTCTATCGCATGCTCGACCGGCTGGTGCGGCGCGGCTACGTCACGCGCCTCGATGGCGACCGCTATTCGCTAACGCTCAAACTGTTCGGTCTGGCACAGTTGCACGCGCCGGTACGGCGGCTGGTCTCCTATGCGACGCCGCTGATGCGTGAACTTGCCGAGACATCGCAGCAGGCCAACCAACTCGTTGTTTTTGATCGCGGTTCTGCCGTCGTCATCGGCCAGCAAGAAGCACCGAACTACTGGGGCATCTCGATCCGGGTCGGCTCGCACATCAGCCTGTTCGACACTGGGTCGGGGCATGTGCTGCTCGCCTTCCGCTCACCGGAAGAGCGCCAGATGATGATTTCCGAACACGTCCGCAGCACCGACAAGACGGCGCAATCGACCGAGTTCTTCACCCGTCTCGACCAAATCCGCGACCGTGGCTACGAGATGATGGCCTCGATGCAGACAGCCGGCGTCTTCAACCTGTCGGCCCCGGTCCGCAGTTCCGACGGCAAGGCGATCGCCGCGTTGTCGATTCCCTACATCACGGTGGTCAACGCGCCTTCCGCGCCCGACATCACCAGGACGATCGAACTGTTGCTGGCAACGTGTGAAAAGCTGTCGCACCTCGCTGGATCAGCAGTCGGCTCATCGGCGTGAATTCTTATTTGAATGAAGAATTCCCCTGTGAGATGCTTTGAAAGCCAGAGGAGGAGCCTCACCATGATCATAGATACCCATCTTCACCTCATCGATCGCTCGGCCCTGCGCTATCCCTGGCTCGCCGGCGTGCCGGCGCTCAACCGCGATTTCTCTTATGAAGACTACGCGACGGAGGCGCAGCGTGTCGGCGTCGAGCGCGTGCTGCATATGGAGGTCGATGTCGATGCGGCCGACATCGAAGCCGAGACCGCTCGTGTGGAAGAACTGTCACGGCAGCCAGGCAGCATGCTGGCCGGGGTTATCGCGTCCTGCCGTCCTGAGGAAGGGGATTTCGCGGCCTATCTCGAACGGCAGCGGGCAAACCCGTTCGTAAAGGGCTTTCGCCGCGTCCTCCATGTCGTGCCCGACGAGCTCTCGGAAGGTGCGGTGTTTCGCGACAGCATAAAGCGGCTTGGCGGCACCGGTCTGACCTTCGATCTCGTCGTGCTGCCGCACCAGATCCCCAAGGCGATCGCGCTGGCCGATCTGGCACCAGATGTGACGTTCATCCTCGACCATTGCGGCGTCCCCGACATCAAAGGCAAGAGCGAACATCCATGGCGCGAGCATATGAGCGACATCGCCCGGCGCCAGAATGTGGTAGCCAAGATTTCCGGTGTCGTCGCCTATGCCGATCCGGGCAACTGGACGGTCGAGACGCTGCGGCCATACGTCGAGCACACCGTCTATTCATTCGGCTGGGACCGCGTCGTCTGGGGCAGCGACTGGCCGGTCTGCACGCTAGGCGGCGGCCTGTCGACCTGGGTGGCGGCGACCCATGCATTGCTCTCGGGCTGCAGCATTGCCGAGCGCGACAGGCTGTTGTCCGGGAATGCCCGCAAGCTGTGGCGGCTCGACTGATTGGTCCTTTCAGATGGTTGTCGAGACGTGCCGTTCGCGGCCATAGAGCGAAACCAGCAGCACGATGACGAAGCCGAGCGCGGCCTGCACCGCTGCGGGCTGGAAGCCGAGGCCGATCAGCAGCGTGTTGATCTCGGTCAGCACCAGCACGCCGGCGATCGTGCCGAGATAGCTTCCCCGGCCGCCGACAAGTGCTGCGCCTCCTACGACGACCGCCGCGATGGTCTGGAACAGATAGGGCTGGCCGACATCGCCATAGGCCGAACCGGTGAAGCCGAGCAGCAGCACCCCTGCCACGGCGGCGAAGAAAGCGCTTGCCGCATAGGTGATGACCCACATGCGAACCGGGTCAATCAGCGCCAGTGGCGCCGCGCCCGGATTGCTGCCCAGCGCGTAGAGCCGGCGGCCATAGGGCGTTCGCTCCAGCACCAGCACGACGAGTGCGGCCAGCACGACCAGGCTCGGCACCAGCCACGGCACCGGCAGCGGTCCGGCCGATCCGCCGATCGACACGAAGCTGGAAACCGCTTGCGGCGCGGAGCCCGATGGGAAGCCGGCTGTCCACAGCAGCACCAGCCCTTGCACGACCATGCCGATGCCGAGCGTGACGATCAGCGGCTGGATGTCGAGACTGCGCGAGATCAGCCCGTTCAGCCCGCCGATGATGAGCGCCAGCGCACCGACAAGGCCGCAGACCACAACAAAATTCCAGCCGTCGCCATAGAGCTGCGCCGCCACGACATTGGCAAAGCCGATGACGAACGGGATCGACAGATCGATGCCGCCCATGATGACGACCAGCGTCTGGCCGATCGAGGCGACGGCAAGCAGCGAAGCGAGCACCAGCATGGCGCGTATCGCAAACGGCGCCGAATAGCCAGGAATGAGGACCGTGCCGGCGAGATGCAGAAGGGCGGCGACGCAGAAGGCGCCGACGACGCGGGCGTTGGTTGTGGCGAAGAGGTTTTGGCGCAAAACCATGTCAGCGTCTCCCCATGGCAAGACGTTCCTGCAGCGCTGTCAGCATCACGGCCAGCACCAGGATCGCGCCGTAGGCGATCTGCAGCACGAAGGTCGAGACGTTGAACGTCGTCAGCACGCTTTGCAGCAGGAAGATGTCGATGGCGCCAATGGCTGCACCGGCGACGCCGCCACGCCCGCCGGCCAGGCTGACGCCGCCGAGCGCTACGGCGGCGATGGCGATCAGCGTGTAGGTCGGCCCGATGTTAGGGTCGGCGGAGCCGATCAGCGCGGTCAGCATCAGCCCGGCGCAGCCGCCCAGGATGCCGGTCATGACATAGGCGATGAAGCGCACGCGCGTGACATCGACGCCGGCGGTGTAGGCGGCCCGATCGTCGCTGCCGACCGCCATCAACTGGTCGTAGTAAGGCGTGCGCCGCACCAGCCACCAAGCGATGAACATCAGTGCCAGCGGAAGCATCGAGAGCGGGCCGGACAAGGCCTTGAGCCAAGCCGGCGCCGGGCCGATCGGCGCCGGCAGGATCGTCAGCGTGACGCCGGCCAGGATCAGATAGGTGCCGAGCGTGGCGACGATCGGCTGGATGCGCACGATTGTCGCGAGAAAGCCGTTCGCAGCACCGACCAGCGCGCCGACGAGCAACGCCGCCGGAACGAGCACCAGGGGCGATGAGATGCCGGTGCCGAGGAACAGCACCTGGATCGTCAAAGCGTTGACGAAGCCCATCAATGGCCCGACCGAGATGTCGATTCCGCCACGCCCGGCGAGGATGACAGGCGTGGACGCAATGGCCGCGCCGATCAAGGGCGCGGCCAATCCGACCAGCGCCCCCCAGGAACCCGGCTGGAACCGCCCCGGGCTGAGGATGAGATTGACCGCAAGCAGCACGACCAGCAGCACGACCGCGAAGCCGAAATTTCGCCCAAGGGACAGGAGGCGCGCAACAGGGTTCATGCCGCACGTCCGAACATGGCTGATATCACGCTGTCGGTGGTGAGCGCGTCGCCAGAGATCTCGGCCGCGACTTCGTTCTCACGGAACACCAGCACGCGCTGGCACAGGAGAAGAATCTCCTCGATTTCGCTGGATAGGATGACGAGCCCCATGCCGTCGGACGCCAGCCCGCGAAACACGTCGTAGAGCACATGCCGCGTCGCCACGTCGACGCCACGCGTCGGATCGTTGAGGAGCAGGATCGCGGGCTCCAGCGCCAAGGCACGCGCCAACAGCACCTTCTGCTGGTTGCCGCCCGAAAGAGTGGTGATCGGCGCATCGGGCCGGGGCGCCACTATCGAGAGTTTTTCGCGATAGAGGTCGTAGCGCGCCTTGCGTGCCGACGGGCTGATTAGCCCGAGCCGCGTGTCGCGCGACAAGGTCGAGACGGCGAAATTGTCGAGCACCGACTGTGTCGGGAAAATGCCGTTGGCGCGTCGGTCGCGCGGCAAATAGGCGATGCCGCTGGCGACAGCCTTGCGAAACCCGGTAATCTTTCGGGAGGCATCTGATGAACCGAGTTCGATCGAGCCGCCATGGGACGGTTCCAGGCCGGCAAGCATCTTGAGGAACAGCTCCTGGCCATGACCATCGAGACCGGCAAGCCCGACGATCTCACCCGGAGCGATGGCCTGCGTGATCGGGCTGGCGCCGGGCGCGATGACGAGTTCGCGAACGGCAAGACCACCAAAATCGAGAGCAGTGCGATCAGCCATGCGCCAATTCCGCAGCGGTACGTGGCGCCATCGCCTTGAGAAGTTCCGCCGGCGTGGAAGCGCCGCGCTCTTCGGTGCGCACGACGCTGCCGCCCCGCAGGATCGAGATGCGGTCCGAAAGCGACATCACCTCATCCATGCGGTGGGTGATGAACAGGATCAGGCAGCCTTCGCCGGCAAGCGCACGCATCAACGAAAAAACCGATTCGCGGTCGGCGAAGTCGAGCGCGGCGGTGACCTCGTCGAGGATCAGGATCTTTGGGTTGCGCACGATCGCGCGGGCGAGAACGACCAATTGCTGCGCGGCAAGCGGCAGCAGGCCGGCTGGCTTGTCGAGGGGGACGTCGGTGACCGCGAAGCGCTTCAGCGCGGCTTCCGCCCGGTCACGGCGCTCATGGCGGGGAACGGCACGTCGGACCAGTCCGTCGAGGCCGAGCAGGATGTTGTCGGTTACGCTGCGGTCCGGCGCGATCAGCACCTCCTGGAATACCGTGGCGAAGCCTTGCGCCTGGAAGGCCGATGGATTGGCGCCAGGGAATGGCTTGCCGTGCAGCAGGATCACACCGCTGTCCGGCTGGACGATGCCGGACAACAGCTTGACCATGGTGCTCTTGCCCGAACCGTTCTCGCCCAGAATGGTGTGGATGGTCCCCGCCCGGAACGCGATCGATGCGTCCGCGAGCGCGATCGTCTCGCCATAGCGTTTGGATATGGTTTTGATTTCAAGCATGTCACAATTCGATGCTGGCAGGCCGGCTCCGCGAAAGGAGCCGGCCTGTTGAGAGACTGGTTCGCGCAGCGTTATTTTGCGCAGGCGTCGGGGACCTTCGAATAATCCCAGCCCTTGGTCGGCGCCGGGTTCGAGAAATAGGCGTCGAGCCATTCCTCCGGCATCGGATCTTTCGGCGGGATCGGGAAGATCGACACGGCATCGGTCGTCATGCAGTCCTTGTACCAGGCACCGAGATCGGCGGTGTGGACAGGTGGGATCGGGATCAGCAGCGTGTTCAGCTTCGGCTTCTGTCCGTCGAGCATGCGCTCGCCGACGCGGAACAGCGTTTGCGCGGTCCAGTGCGGCAGAACCGCATGGCCTTCGAAGCGGTACTTGTCGGGGTTGGCCTTCCAGTAGCCCAGCGCATCGCCGGTGATCGAGCCGGTGATCAATGGCGCCGGCCGGCCGGCTTCCGCGAAGGCTTCGGCAACGACACGGCTCTCGCTGCCTGTCGTCCACACCGCATCGATCGGCGCCGGGTTGGTGGCGATCGCCTGCAGCACCACTGTCTTGGTGACGTTGGCCGTCCAGTTGCCGTTGACGTTGCGCGAGATCTTCAGCTTCGGATTTTCGGCCAGCGCCTTGTCCGCGCCCTGGCGCTCCTGCACGACGATCGGGTGTCCCGCGATGCCTTCGACCAGAAGGATTCTGGGGCCGTCCGGCTGCGCCTTGCCGATCGCCGCCATCATGTCATAGCCCCAGCGCGCATAGTTGGAATCGACATTGATCGCGTTCGGGCTGGTCACCGAGCCGGCCGCCGTGATGAACGGAATGCCGGCCTTGGCGGCAGCGTCGATGGCGTCGTCAAGCGCCGTCGCCGAACCCGGGATCGAGGTGATGATCGAGCACTTCTTGTCGATGAAGGCGCGGATCTGGTTGATCTGCTGGCTGGCGTCATTGTTGGAGTCCGACACCTCGAAGCTGGAGACGGTGCCGTCGGCGATTAGCCCGTCGACAAGGCGCTTCAGTTCCTTGGTCACCGTGACCCGCCACGGATTGCCCTGATATGATTCCGAGTGGCACCATTTCCACGGCTTGGGCGGCGCGGTGAAATTGTCCCAGGCCGAGGGCAGCACCTTCTGGGGCGCGCCGTCATACTGCGCCTTGAGTTCGGTCGGCAGTCCACCGATGACGCCTTGCACATCCTGTGCAAAGGCGGTCGTTGCAAGCGAGGCAAGCGCCGTTGCGGCCAGCAGGCCGCGGATCATTCCTGTCATTCTTGTTCTCCTCCGTTCGGTTTGGTTCAGGCTCCTCCACCGGCAGCGCCGGACACCTGCGCCGGGGAACTCTCCCGAAACAGGCGATTGAGATCGGCAACGACCTGTCGGGCTTGATGCCGGGAGGTCATGCCGGAAAGGATGCGTTCGGAAGCCGCCTGCTGGAACGCCATGTAGCCGTCATGGCGCGGCCGCACCCATGCGCCCTCCAGCGTCGCTCGCGTATCCCGATAGAAGTCGCCGGTCGCTTCATTGACGGCTTGATCTTCCCAGGCCGCTGCATGGCCGGGCTGGCCCCCGGCGGCGGCATAGGGGCCGCGCTGAACATCGCCGCTCGCGACCCAATAGGCGAAGTCGATCGCGGCATCCCTGGCTCTGGAAAAGGCTGAAACCGCTATGCCGGTGCCGCCAAGCGCCGAACCGACCGGGCCGCCGGAACCGATGACCGGAACATCGGCAAAGGCCAGCCGGTTCGCTCGAAAGCCATCCGTCGCATAGGACACGTAGCCATAGATCAGTGGCGCGCAAACGAACCTGGAACTGGCCTCCGCCATACGTTCGGAGACGGCAATCGGGTCCATCTCGAAACACGCGGGATCGACCAGCGCTGTGATCTCGCGCATTGCCTCGAAGACTTGGCTACCGATCTCCACATCGATCAGATCGTCGGATGAATCGGTCGTGCAGGAATGCCCGAGATTGCCGGCAAGCGTGTAGAAAACCATCAACACGTGAGGCGGCCGCAACGGCAGCAGCACGCGGTCTTGACGGGCGAGATCGAGCACCTCGCTCCAGCGCGCCGGTGGCGCACTGATCGCATCCGGCCGCCATGCCTGGACTTGGGTTGCCGCATCGATCGGGAAAGCCCATTGCCGTCCTTGCCAGTTGTAGCTCGGATAGGACTGGCCGACGCTGCCCGACGCAAGGGCCGTGCGTTCCGCCTCGCGTCCGGCGACATCCAGCGGCTCCAGGCAGCCTTCGGCCGTGATCTGGCCGACATGCGGATGGTCGATGACGATGAGATCATAGGCGCGCGCCAGTTCCTCGACCGGAAAGGATTCGAAGTCCTGAAGCGAGCGCTTGTCCCATTCGATCACGACGCCGGTCTTCTGCTGCCATAGCGACGAGCAGGCGACCATCGGATCGTAGCCACGCGGATGGCTCCAGGTCATGCCCTTGAGGATGGGCACGCTCACAGGCCGAACTCCGCGCGGATGGCGGCACTGTGCTCGCCGATGCGGGGCGCCGCCCGATCGACCTTGGCCCTTATGCCATCGACCCGGAGCGGCGAACTGGTGGTGAGGATCGAGACATCGTCCTCGCGCGTCACAGTCTGCAGCATGTCGAGCGACTGGAACCCTTCGCTCGCCAGCATCTCCGGCCAGGTCAGCACTTTGGCGCACCAGATGTCGGCCGGCTCGAGGATATCAAGCCACTCATCGATGGTCTTGGTCGCGATCCGCTGCGCGATGATCGCCTTGATGTCGTCGCGCGCGGTGAACCAGGATGCCGGCTTGTCGCGATAGGGTGCGAGTTCGCTGAGCGACAAGAGATCGGCCAGCTTGGGGATCGGCGTCATGGCGATGGCGAGGTAGCCGTCCTTGGCCGGATAGACACCGTAAGGCGCCGACAGATAGGCATGCGCACTGCGGAAACTGGAGCGCCTGGGCAGCCGGCGGCCGTCATTGAGATGCGTGGTCAGCACCTCGAACTGGAAATCGACAAGCGCTTCCAGCAGGCTGGTTTCGATGTGGCTGCCCTGACCGGTGATACCGCGCCGCACCAGTGCGGCCAGAATGCCCTGCGCACAGGCCGCACCGGCCAGCATGTCGCCGATGGCGAGGCCGAATGGCACCGGCCCCTGGTCCTCGTCGCCGTTCAACCACATCACGCCGGAACGCGCCTGCGCCAGGAGATCCTGGCCCGGGCGTTTGACCCACGGGCCGTCCTCACCATAGCCGCTGATCGAGGCATAGACCAGGCGTGGATTGATCTTGCGGACCGCCTCGTAGTCCAGGCCGAGCCGTTCGATGACGCCCGGCCGGAAATTCTGGATCAGCACGTCGGCCTTGGCCAGAAGGCCGCGCAGCGCCTCGAGGTCGGCCTCGTTCTTGAGGTCGATGGCAAGACTTTCCTTGGCCCGGTTGATGGCATGGAAGATGGTGGAATCGCCGCCGATCTCGGTGTCGCTGAGATAGAGCCGGCGCGACAGGTCGCCGCCATCCGGGCGCTCGATCTTGATGACGCGCGCGCCGAGATCGAGCAGCCTCAGCGAGCAATAAGGCCCGGACAGGAACTGGCTCATGTCGACGACGACGAGACCGGCGAGCGGCAATTCGGCTGCTGCCGGCATCGTTATTTCTCCGTCTTGCCGACGAAGTCGGCCGGGTTGCGGTACTTCACCGTCTGCAGATGCTCGCAATAGAGAACCAGCTCGCCTTCGCCCTTGAACACCTCGTAGCTGGCGCGGATCAGCCCCATCTCCTGGTAGCGGGGCTTCTTGTCGAGATTGGAGCGGATCGAATAGATCGTGTCGCCAATGAAGACGGGTTTTATGAAGCGGAGCTTGTCGTAGCCATAGGAAAAGGCGTTGACGCAGTTGGTGGCGACCAGTCCCAGGCCAGCCGAGAAGACGAAGGCGCCGGCGATCAGCCGCTTGCCGAAAATGCCTTCGCTCTCGGCAAACATCTGGTCCTGCACATAGGGGTGGATGTCGAGCACCAGCGTGTTGAACAAATGGCTGTCGCCTTCGGCCATGGTCCGTCGCAACGAGCGGATCTTCTGCCCGACCGGCCAATCCTCATAGAACCAGTTTTCGGCGTTCCATACCGGCAGCGCGGCATGATCCGCCGGCATGTTCTTGGGATGCGTCGAGGCGACACCGACGGTGGATGCGAAATCGTTCATGACCGAATCCGCCAGTCCTGCCGAAGGGACCGCGCAACCATTTGAACACGCATCAAGGCGCCTGAATGCAAGACGTCTCCTCCCGTCAATCTTCTTTTGTAAATAGTATTTTCACATATGGGGTTGCGTTGCAAGCGTGAACAGGCGAAATTTTGGCTGCTCCCGCGCGCCGAAGCGCAGGCGGGCAGGGAGGAAAATCATGCGCAAGGATTGTCTGGTCTTTGTCGGCAGCCTGAATCGCGAGGCGCCGTATTTTCAGGGCGCTCGGGGCGTCGGTCTCGGCGTCTACAGCTTTGACGAGGAAACGCTGGAAACCCGAAAACTGGCTGAAGCCGATGACGTCGACAATCCAACCTTCTTCTCGGTGACGCCGGACGGTTCACACGTCTACGCCAATTCGGAAGTCTTCACCTGGCGCGAGGGAACTGTCTCCGCCTACAGCTTCGATCGTGCCTCGGGCGCGCTCACCTATCTGAACAAGCAGCCATCGCTGGGCAGCATCACCGCCCACAACACCATCACCCGCGACGGGACAAAACTGCTGGTCGCCAATTACGGCATGGGCGAGGGCGGTCCGGATCGCGCGGTGGCGGTCTATGGCTTAGAGGAGAGTGGTGCCTTGTCGGCCCCGCTGGCCAGCGTCTCGCATTCCGGCAGCGGCCCGAATGCGGCACGGCAGGAGCGCTCGCACGCCCACAGCGTCACCGAAACCATCGGCGGGGGGACAGCCATCGTCGCCGACCTCGGCATCGACCGGCTGGTGTCCTACCGGATCGGGCACGACGGCAATCTGGCCAAGCTAACCGAATCCGCTTTGCCATCCGGCGCCGGTCCACGCCACCTCGCACTGCATCCGAACGGACGCTTCGTCTTCGTTATGAACGAGCTGGATTCGACCATCGTGGCGATGGCGCTGGACGAAGCCTCGGGCAAGCTCACGCTCATCGACGCGAAGCCCGCGGTGCCGGCCGAGGCGCGCGACAGCAACCATTGCGCCGACATCCAGATCTCGCCGGATGGCCGTTTTGTCTACGGCTCCAACCGTGGCCATGACAGCGTCGTCATCATGGCGGTCGACCAGCAGACGGGTTCGCTGAGCCTCGTCGGCTATATCTCTTGTGGTGGCGCGACGCCGCGCAATCTGGCGCTGACGCCGTCAGGCGGCCATCTGTTTTCCGCCAACCAGAACGCCGACCGCATCTCGATCTTCGCTCGCGACGCCGAGACCGGCATACTCAGCGACACCGGGCGCGCCATCGAGATCGGCACGCCGATGTGCGTCAAGATCGTGCGCTGAACGCCGACAACTGTGAAGCCTTGGACAAAATCGCCCTGGGCTCAAGCCTGTTGTATTGCCGAGAGCTTCCAGTTCGAGCCATTCTCACGCACGAATGTCCACAGCTCGGTCGTCTCTGTCGGATGATCATCGTCGCCCGCGACGACCTTGCCGCTGGCCCGTTCGCGCGTCACGTCACGAGACTCGTAGCGCAATGCGGCCGTGGCGTAGTCGCGGTCATCCTCACGCCAGCTTTCAGCGACGTCGGCCTGCAGCAACGTGATGTCCGTTACCTCGTTCCTGAGACCTTTCTGGGCATTGTCGGCCAGCTCTTCCGACAGATAGGATACCATTTCGGGGGTAACAGCCCGGCGCAGAGCGGCATGGTCTTCGCGCCCGAATGCTTCCTGGACATCGGTCAACAGCTGCTGGAATGCGTCGAGGTCGGTCTGAGCCAGCGTGATCTCATCAGAACCGATGGCCGGAGAGCTTCCGCCCGAACCACCGCCAAAGCCGGGAATTGTGAAGGAGCCTGCAGTCTGCTGCCCTGCCGTTGCGCGGTTCTCAAATCTCGAAGCCTGGGCATTGCCGACACCGGCGAGCGCTGGCGCAGGACCACGCGCCGATTGCGAGCGGAAGAAGCGGATAGCCAGCATGATCGCGCCACCGATGAGCAGGGCCTGAAGCAGGAAACCGAACATTCCGGCCAGGCCGCCGAAGCCTTGGCCGACGAGCAGGCCGATCAGGCCGCCGAGCAGCAGGCCCCGCATCATCGTTCCCCCGAAGCCGCTCATGAAGCCGGGCCTCTGCGGGCCGGCCTGTGGCTGCCGGGCCGCGTTGTTCACACCGGTGTTGGGCGTCATCGAACGCTCGACCGGAGCGGTCGGGGCCGGCGCGGTCCTGGTCGGCGGTGCCGATTGGAACGTGCGCATGCCACGACTGCCGAAACTGCCGCCGCGGCGCGCCTCGGCATGGTCTATCGCGACCATCGAAAACGCCAGGAACAGTCCTGCAAAGAGGGCTGCAAATCGGCTTGTACGGGAAGTCATCGGAGATGAACCTTTGTCTCTGCGGTTTCGGAAATTTCAGCCGTCGCCGGGTGCCGGCGTTATACGGTCAATCGAACAACTCTTCGAAAAATGATTTCTTCCGCTTCGGATAGCGGTGGCCGTGGGAGCGGGAATAATCGTCGTCGCGGCCCTGGCCGTGTTGCGGCTGGGAGAACGCTGCCGGCTGTGGCTGCGGCGCGGGCGCCGCTTCCCTGCCGGAACGCTCGATGATCTTGTCGAGTTCTCCCCGATCAAGCCAGACGCCGCGGCACTGCGGACAGTAGTCGATTTCGATACCCTGGCGTTCGCTCATCACGAGCGCAACGCGGCAGGAGGGGCAAGTCATACCAAGGAGAGAAGGAGATGTCATACGGCGCTCCAAACCAAAAAAGAAGGAACCCGCTCGACCGAAAAGGATGAAAACGGGCCCGTTACAGCGGTCCGACATCACAGTCGCCAAAAGCGACAGTCAGAGGGGCCCGGCCCGCAGGGGACAATTAGGAATGCAGCGCCGCGCCTTCAAGGGGCGATATTGCCCGCAAGAGTGATTTGTTCGCCATCTCGCTCAGACCGTGACCACGATTTCAAATCGTCACCACGATTTCAGATCGTCACCACGATCTTGCCGAACTGCTCGTTCGACTCCAGGTGGCGATGTGCCTCGACGATTTGGTCGAACGCGAAGGTCCTATCGATGATCGGCTTTAGAGTCCCGGTCTCGAGTCCTGCGAGGATGAAAGCCTTGGCGGCCTCCAGTTTCGCCGGGTTGCCGGTGATCTCGTGGACGAGGTAGCCGCGCAGCGTCAGTGTCTTAGCCAGCACGGCGAATAGCGGAAACGGTGTCGGCGCGTGGCTCAGTCCGCCATATTCGATGAGGATGCCGCTATGCGACATGGCCGCCGTCAGCGGCTCGAAGATCGGGCCGCCGACCGCATCGAACACGACGCGCACGCCTCGCGGCCCGGCGATCTGGTTCAACCGCGCCGCCAGATCTTCCTCCGTCGAGGCCACGACTTCGGCCGCACCGGCCTCGAGCAGCGCCCGCATCTTCGCCGATGTTCGCGTCACCGCAATCGTCGTCGCGCCCACACTGTTGGCGATCTGGACCGCGGCAAGCCCGACACTACTCGACGCCGCGGTGATCACCACGTGGTCTCCGCTGTGCAGCCCAGCGATATCGATCAGCGCGCCATAGGCGGTGAGGTACTGCATCCAGACCGCCGCTGCCGTTTGCCAGTCGAGCGACGGCGGGTGCTTGACGATAAGTTCCGCGGGATAAGTGGCAAGCTCGCCATAGGCCGGCCAGCGGATCATCGATTGCGGCGGGATGGCACTGACGCCGTCGCCCGGCGCGAATTCCTTCACGCCGTCGCCTATAGCCTCGATGACACCCGCCGCTTCGAGACCAAGCCCCGAGGGCAGCTTCGGCGTCTCGATATAGGAACCCGCGCGCAGCAGCGCGTCGGCGCGGTTGAGGCCGAGCGCCTTGACGCGGATTTGAACTTCGCCCGGGCCCGGTGGGGGAAGCTCGGCATCCTCGATGCGCAGAACCTCAGGGCCGCCATGCTGGTGAAAGCGAACCACACGTGTCATTCGGGATACTCCAAATCAACTGGACCGAATGAGCTATGCAGCTAGGCTGCCCAGGGATAAATGGCTGCACGAGAAGAACAGTAGAAACCAGGAGTTCCGAATATGGATCGGCTCGAAAGCATGGCTGTGTTCGTCAAGGCCGTCGATCTCGGCTCGTTCGCGGCAGCAGCGGTCGCCCTGGACGTCTCGGGACCGATGGTTGGCAAGCATGTCCGGTCTCTCGAAGAACGGCTTGGCGTTCGCCTGCTCAACCGGACCACACGCCGGCAGAACCTGACCGATTTCGGCCGCGCTTACTATGAACGCTGTCGGGTGGTGCTGGCCGAGGCCGACGCCGCAGATGCGCTCGCCGCCGACCAGTTTTCGGAGCCACGCGGAAAACTGCGCGTCACCATGCCGGCGCATTTCGGTCGCCACTGCGTGACGCCCGTGCTGCTGAAACTCGCCCGGCAATATCCGATGCTGGAACTCGATCTATCTCTCAGCGATCGCTTCGCCGATCTTGCCGAGGATGGCTACGATCTCGCCATTCGGACCGGTGCTCTGGGCGACAAGGCGGGGGTGATCGCACGCCGCGTCGCGCGCCAGGACATGGTCGTCTGCGCCGCACCTTCCTATCTCAGAAATCATGGCGAACCGCGACAGATCGAGGATCTCGCCGACCATCAGGCAATTGTCTACCGCCGGCTCGGCCAGATCATTCAGCCCTGGCTATTTGCTCGAGAGGGGCAACCGGTGCAGGAGATCATACCGACCGGCCGTCTGCGGCTCGACGATCTCGATGCCATCGCTGACGCGGCTGCCGACGGCATGGGCCTTGCCTGGTTGCCCTGGTGGCTGGTGCGCGAGCGCATTGAAGCCGGCGTTCTGCTGGCGCTGTTGCCGGATCAGCCGCGATATCTCTACGACTGCCACGCCCTTTGGCTGCAGACACCGCATCTGCCGCTGAAGGTGCGGCTGGCCGTCGATGCGCTGGCGGCTGCCTTGCCGAAGTCGATGGCCTAACCGCAACGTCGCAATCGCTCTCAGTTGAGATCGCGCGGATACTCCTTGACCTCGCTGCGGTCGACGATCAGCTCATCGCCATCATGGGCGGTGATGTGGGTCTCGATCCGCCAGACCTTTCGCAGCGCCCTTACCGTCGCCTTCACTGAAAGCCGCACCTGCCAGTCGCCGCGACCATAGGACTTGTCCCAGGTGCAGGTGCCGACCGCCGAGTTCGGATCGTCGGGGTGGATGATGAACCGGTCGACATGCCTCGCCGAGAGCACCATTCCCGTATGTGGATGCCGCACCGTGCCGCCATCATTGGCGACCTGATAGACGGTCTCGCCGGTGACCTGGTCCGTCGACACCGAACGCTGGAAGCCGTCGCCCTTGGCCAGCACCTCTTGCTCCATCGGCGCGGCGCTTTCCGGAGTCAGGAAAACCCCCAGTGTGTCGTCCAGCTTCTGCTGCGCGCGCACCGGCAGGATCAGCCGGCTGTCGCCGCAATGGATCGACAACGTCGCCTGCTCGGCCGTCGGGAAGACGATCGGCCAATGCGATGTCGCCAGCGCCAGCCGGATACGCTCGCCGACCTCGAAACGCTGCCCGCAGCAGCGCAGCTTGACGCGGACGGTCTCCGCCTGGCCCGGCACCATGGGTGCGATGTCCAGATCATCGTTGCGATGGCTCAGATTGAGGATGCCGTAGCTGATACGCGAGGCGGCACCTTCAGGGAATACCTGCGACAGCGTGGCGGACAGAAGGGCGACGGGCTTGTCGGAGGAGAGCTTGACCTCGAATTCGGGGAAGCCAAGGATCTCGACCGCTTCGGTCAACGGCGCCGTCTCGAAGATCAGGGCATTGCCTTCTTCCATGCGCTGGTCGACCGGCAAGGTCGGCATCACGCCATAGCCGCACCAGGCGCCGGACGACAGGCCGGCCGTCTGTGGC
>NZ_RZPH01000229.1:0-6863 GCF_004022825.1 Mesorhizobium sp. M7A.F.Ca.CA.004.04.2.1 | reverse complement strand
ATGCCGACCCGGTGATCACCCGGCCGGCGCTTGCGGTCTATCTCTCCGATGCACGCCGGGGGCTGGCGCATACCGGCTTCGACCGCACTATCGACGACCTCGCCAAGGCGGCAAAGCTGTTCGGCGTCGCCATCTTCTCGCAGAAGAACGCCTATACATGCGGCGCGCTCGGCTATTTCACCGGAAGGCTGGCAACACTCGGGCTGGTGTCGTTCGCCGCCACCAACGGCCCGGCCGTACTTGCCGGCTCGGGCTCGGTCAAGCCAGTCTACTGCACCAACCCGATGTCGTTTGCCGCCCCCGCCGCCGACGGGGCGCCGCTGGTCATCGACCAGTCGTCGAGCGCCACCGCTTTCGTCAACATCCGCAAAGCGGCCGAGGAGGGCAAGACGATCCCTGAAGGCTGGGCGCTGGACGCCAGCGGCAACCCGACCACCGATCCCGCCGCCGCCATGAAGGGCGCAATGCTCGCCTTCGGCGGCCAGCGCGGCGCCAACATCGCGCTGATGGTCGAGGTGCTGGCGGCGGGCCTGTCGGGCGCCAACTGGTCGCTCGACGCGCCATGGTTCAGCGGCGGGCCGGACAGCCCCGGCACGGGACTATTCGTGCTTGCTATCGAACCCAAGCTGCTCGATCCGGATTTCGAGCAGCGGATGAAGGACCAGCTCGACCGGCTGCGGCGGCGCTTCGGTGTGCATGTGCCCGGTCGTGCCCGCGCAGAGGCCGCCGAGAAGGCGCAAGCGCGGGGCATCACGGCATCCAAGGCGGTGGTGCAGCGCATTTCCGAATTCGCCGCACGCTATTCTTCCTAAATAGTTTTTTATATCAAATAGTTATCTGAAATCTGCCCGCCGCAGGCGCGGCGCGGTGCGATTTTCTTTGCGCGCTGCTGAACCTTTCCGCGCCTTGCTGCGACCCAGCTTTGTCCAGGGCAAGGCGAGCTTGCCCGATCCACACCGGGGGAAGCAGCAAACCGAAATCGAAAGCCTGCATCACGCGAAGGCCGGTCCTTCGCGCCTCGGAAACCTCAACCCAAATCAAAGGAAATTGTCATGACCAACACCAAGATCACCATGCTGACCGCCGTCCTTCTGCTCGGCTCGTTCATGGGTGCCACACAGGCAGCCACCCTGAAGGCCGCGCCGGCCAAGCCGACCAGCCCGGGTGTCATCGCCGCCCCGAGCGGCGGCGCCACCGAAGACCATTACTGCAAGAACGGCCATGCAAAATTCGCCAATTGCAGCGCCGATTTCGTCGCCGCCTGCAAGAAGGTTGGTGGCACCATGTCGGATGTTCAGGGCTGGGGTGGGCGTACTTGCTTCACGCCCTCCTGATACCGTCTCAGGTCAGGCCGCTCCGTCGGCCCCTGACTTCGCATGGATGTCACCCGGAAAACCCCGCTTCGGCGGGGTTTTCTGCGTTTTGACGCACAATGAATAAAACATTCTTGTTTTGGTCAACTTTTGTTTATTTGACTTCGGCCGACCCGACCGGCCGTTTGCGCTGATTGAGCAAAACAGAGGAGCTATAATGTCGGCAAGCACGGACAACCCCCGCAACGCCCTTGTCATCCCGGTCCTTGGCAGGTTTTACGCGGCTCTGCACGATGGTGCCGAAACCGTTCTTCGCGTCGTCGCCGGCGGGTTTTTCGCCATCCATGGTTCGCAGAAGATCACCAATCCTTTCGGCGCTGCCGAGATGGTCGAGGGTCTCGGTTTCTATCCGGGCGCGTTGTGGTCGTTGCTTCTGGCCTGCACTGAATTCTTCGGCGGCATCTTCATTGCCATCGGGTTTTTGACGCGGCCGGCCGCCTTTGCCGGCCTGTTCGTGCTGCTGGTCACGGTCTGGTTCCACTGGGTCACGATGGACCAAGGCTATTCGGGCGCGGAAAAGTCGCTGCTTTGGGCGGCGATCCTGCTCTTCTTCGTCATTCGCGGCGGCAACCGCCATTCGGTCGACGCCCGTATGGGCAAAGCGTTCTGACAGGCTGATAGCGACGACGCGTCGCCCTTTGCCTTTGGCACGAAACGGATTATGAAACGGCTTCAGCCAAGCTTGCGAGCGCCGGAGCCAGCCATGACCGAAATCCTGCAGACCCCAAAGCTCGTCGTCGTCTTTGGCGGGTCAGGCTTTGTCGGCCGCCATGTCGTGCGCGCGTTGGCCAAGCGCGGCTATCGCATCCGGGTCGCCTGCCGGCGGCCCGATCTTGCCGGCCATTTGCAGCCGCTTGGCAATGTCGGCCAGATCCAGCCGGTGCAGGCCAATGTGCGCGTGCGCTGGTCGGTAGACCGCGCCGTGCAGGGCGCCGACCACGTCGTCAATCTGGTCGCCATCCTGCATGAGAGCGGCCGGCAGAAATTCTCCGCCGTGCACGAGTTCGGCGCCCGCGCAGTGGCCGAGGCCGCACGCTCGGTCGGCGCCGGCCTGACCCACATTTCTGCGCTTGGCGCCGATCTGGACTCCGAATCAGACTACGCGCGCACCAAGGCGCTTGGCGAAAAGGCTGTGCTGGAGACGATCAAGGACGCCGTGATCTTCCGGCCGTCGATCAATTTCGGACCCGAAGACGGCTTCTTCAACCGCTTCGCCAACATGGCGCGCTATTCGCCGGTGCTGCCGCTGATCGGCGGCGGCCAGACCAAGTTCCAGCCGGTCTATGTCGGCGACGTGGCCGAAGCGGTGGCGCGCTCGGTCGACGGCAAGGTGGATGGCGGCCAGATCTATGAACTTGGTGGACCGAAGGTGCTCACCTTCAAGCAGTGCATGGAAGAGCTGCTCGACGTGATCGAGCGCAAGCGGCTGCTGGTGCCGGTGCCGTGGTGGGTGGCCAACATCCAGGCCTCGATCCTCGGTCTGTTGCCCAATCCGCTGCTGACCAAGGACCAGGTGACGCAGTTGCGCGAGCACAACATCGTTTCGGACGCCGCCAACAAGACCAACAGGACGCTTGCAGGGCTCGGCATCCAGCCGCAATCGATCGCGACGATCCTGCCCAGCTATCTCTGGCGCTACCGCGCCGCCGGCCAGTTCCAGCAACGCAAGCCTGCTGCTTAATTTATCACAACCGTCTGAAGCTGTGTCTCATGCCTGTCGCGGCGTGACCCGCATCGGCAGACCGCCTTGCGGCTGCGTGGTCAGTTTCTGTACAGGCCAGGGTTTGGTTTCGGCTGTCGTGTCGAAGCGGAAGCGCGACAGCATGATCGCCAGCGCGATGATCGCCTCCTGCATGGCGAAGCTGGCGCCGATGCAGACGCGCGGACCCGCGCCAAACGGCAGATACTGGAAGCGGTCGATCTTTTCGCGATTTCCCGGATGGAAGCGCTCCGGCAGGAAGGCATCCGGCCGGTCCCACAGTTTCCTGTGGCGATGCACGACCCAGGGCATCACCAGCACCGCGGCGTGCTTGGGGATATGAAGATCCTTCCACATTTCCGGTTCGATCGGCTCGCGGTTGATCGACGGCGCCGGCGGATACAGCCTGAGCGCTTCGTCGAAAGCCGCACGCGTGAACGGCATGGCATCGAGCCATTTCGTCGGATCGGGCTCGCGCGCCAACACCTGGTCGATCTCCTGCTCGACCCGGTCGCGCTCCCACGGCGATTCAGCCAGGCAATACAGTGTCCAGCCCAGAGCCCGCGCGGTCGTCTCATGGCCGGCGCCGATGAAGGTGATGATGTTGTCCTCTACCTCGGCCCGCGTCAGTCCATCGGGTCCCTCGGCCTTGAGCAGCAGCGTCAGGAAATCCTGCGGCACGGCATCGGGGTCGCGCTTGAATTTCGCTTCGCGCATCTTGACAGTGTCGGTGACGATCTTGCGGAAATAGGCCATGGTCTTGCGGCCGCGGATACGGGTCAGCCTCGGCAGCCAGTCGGGCGCGCGCAACAGATCGAGCGGATCGACGCGACCCATGGTCTCGAACAGGCGGTCGATCTCGTTGGCGAAACTGCCAGGCTCGCCCGATATCTCGCCGGAAAACAGCGTCTCGGCCAGGATGTCGTAGGTGAGCAGCGTCATGTCATGGGCGATGTCGGACGTGCCGCCGTCTTCGTAGCGGGCGACGAAGTCCAGCGTGCGTCTCAGCATCGGCTGGGCGAAGCCGAAGATGTGGCGCGGCGTGAACACCGGCGCCATCGCCTTGCGCGACCGCTTCCAGACCTCGCCCTCGGCGGTCAGCAGGCCATCGCGCAGGATCGGCCGCAGGATCTTCTGACGCACCGTCGCCATCTTGTAGTTCCTGGCATTGTCGACCAGCACATGGCGGATCAGGCCGGGATCATTGGCGACGATCAGATGTCCACCAACACCACTGGCCGAGATCCACGGCTCGTTGTAGGTGTGCTCACCCCACAATTCGAGCGGGTTGCGGTAGACGATGCGGATCATCTCCAGCGTCGAGGGCGGCGTGGTGCGCGGCTTCGGCGCCGGGGGAATGAAGGGGGCGGGCTGGATGTCCATGGGCTGCTCCGCTGATACCCCAATGTAATGGCTGGCAATGCGGGCGTCCATGTGACCGAACGGCAGGCGCAAATATACAGCCCGAGGCGTCACAGCAGGCGATCCGTTCAGCCGATTGTGACCGCCTCCATGGCGGTGCCGCCTTGTCCGCGGCCGTGTCCTGCCGTAGGTCACCAACAGATACCGCCAGACCTAGGAGCCCGCCTTGAAGCACCAGTTGAACATCATCATCGGCAGCACGCGGCCAGGCCGCGCCGGACCGGTTTTTGCCGAGTGGCTGGAGACGTTCGCGCGCGAGCATGGAAAATTCGAGCCGGTACTGACCGACATCGATACGTTCAAGCTTCCGGTGCTGGACGAACCGCACCATCCAAGGCTCGGCAATTACAAGAACGACCATACCAAGGCCTGGTCGAAAGCGATCGATGCCGCCGACGCCTTCGTCTTCGTGGCGCCGGAATACAATTATTTCGTGGCGCCGGCGATCGTCAACGCGGTCGATTATCTCTCGCGTGAATGGAAGTACAAGCCTGCAGCCATTTTCAGCTATGGCGGCGTCTCCGGCGGCCTGCGCGCGGCGCAAGCGCTGAAGCCGTTGCTGACATCGGTCGGCGCCATGCCGATCTCGGAAGGCGTCGCGCTGCCGATGTACCAGAAACTGCTCGATGAGAACGGCGCTTTCAACGCCAGCGAACAGGTGCAGGGCGGAGCCAAAACCATGCTCGACGAGCTGTTGCGCTGGAGCGAGGCGCTGAAGCCGCTGCGGGGCGCTTGAAAGTGGCGGCTTTTCACCAAAAGCCTTGCTTGCTCATGCGATAAAGAGGTGGAATGTTCGCGCAAATGGACAAGCCGGGGGGCGGTTCGACTTGCGCTTGCTTTTTGCCTTGCTGCTGATGCTCATGAGCACCGCCGCCGCGGTGGCTGAGCGACGCGTGGCTTTGATCATAGCCGAGGACGGCTACCGCCTGGTTCGGCCGCTCGCCAATCCGGTCCATGACGGCGAGGCGATGGCAGCGGCGCTGAAGAAGCTCGGCTTCGAGGTCATCCTCGAAACCAATCGCGACCTGCGGCGAATGCGCCGCGCGCTCGACGATTTTCGCCTGGATGCCAAAGGCGCCGACGTGGCGCTGGTCTACTTCTCCGGCCACGGCGTGGAAATCTCGGGCGACAACCGGCTGCTCCCGATCGATGCCGACGCCTCAGCGCTAGAGGCGCTGGAGAAGAACAGCCTGCCGCTGGAAGAGGTGCGCGACAGCGTGGCCGCCACGGCCAAGGTCGGCCTGATCATGCTCGACGCCTGCCGCAGCGATCCCTTCTCGGGAAGCAGCGGTGAAGGGCGCGGCGCGACATCGCTGGCAAAGGATGTCTCCGACAAGGTGAAGCCGGGTCTCGGCCGGATTGGCCGCGCCGAAAACATCCTGTTCGCCTTCTCCGCCGCACCGGGCGAGACGGCTGCCGACGGCACCGGCCAGAACTCGCCCTTCACGACAGCGCTGACCAAATATCTCGGCACCGACGGGCTCGAGATCCGCTCGGTGCTGACGCTGGTGCAGCAGGAGGTCTACGATTTGTCGCGGGGCAAACAGCTGCCTTACGTCGAGAGCGGCCTGCCGAAGCTGTTTTTTGCCGCGGCCGCCAAGCAACAATTGCCGGAGCGCGAGCGCCTGTTGCTTGCCATGGCCGACGTGACGCCGGAAATGCGCGGTGAGGTCGAGCAGGTCGCCAGCGATGCCGACATGCCGCTGGCGCCTCTCTACGGCGTGCTGATCAGCTCCGACGCCAGCCACCTTTCGGCGGACAGCCTGAATGCCCGGTTGCGCGAGGCGGCCGACGCCTTCGTCAAGGTGCGCGGCGAAATGAGGACGCTGGCCTCCGATGATCCGCAGGTGACGGAATTGCGCCGGCAGGCCGAGGAGCAGCTTTCGCTCGGCGCCTTCGATGGGGCTCGCGCCATCCTCGCAAAGGCCGCCGACATCGACAATGTTTCGCGCAACGCCTTGAAGGCCAACTTCGTCAACCGCACGCTGTCCGAGGCGGCGACGCGTTTCCTGTCCGGCGGTGCGGCGCGCGCCGACCTCGACTACGCCACGGCCATCAAGGACTATGAATCGGTGCTGGTCCTCTACGGCGAGGCCGGGCAAACCGATCTGACCCTGGACCAGGCCGACCGCCAGATCCGAACCCTGGACGAGCTCGGCAAGCTCTACACCCTTGTCGGCAACACCGATGCGGCAGGCCGCGCCTTTGCAGCGCTGGTGTCCAATCTCGAGCTGCGTTCGGCCCGGGAAACCGACCCGAGCGTCAAGCGCGATTTTGCCGTCAGCCACATCAAGCTCGGCAACATCAAGCTGGCGCAAGGAGACCTGCCGGAAGCGCTGGAAAACTATCGGACCGCCAGAACCATGCTC
>NZ_RZPH01000228.1:0-6865 GCF_004022825.1 Mesorhizobium sp. M7A.F.Ca.CA.004.04.2.1 | reverse complement strand
GGTACACGTCGTTCATCGGGCCGCGCCTTGCCGAAGGCGGCCGGCCGGCCCTGCGCAGCGTCGCCTAGCCCAGGGGACAAGAGGATGAATGCGATGACGGACCTTGGCCTCTATCGCCATCTCGACCAGATGACGCCCTGGAACGACCGGCTGCAGGTGCTGGAAGTGATCGGCGTCAGCGACGAAGCGCCGGACGTGAAGACCTTCACCTTCCGCTCCGACAACCAGACCTGGTTCCGCTACAAGCCGGGCCAGTTCGTGACGCTGGAACTGCCGACATTGGACGGGCCGCTGATGCGCACCTACACGCTGTCGTCCTCGCCGTCGCGGCCATTCTCGATCGCGGTGACGGTCAAGGCGCAGGCGGGCAGCACCGGCACGCGCTGGATGTTCGACCATCTGACGCCGGGCTCGCACGTCAAGGCCTATGGGCCGACCGGTGATTTTTCGCTGCATAGCCACCCGGCGGCCAAATATCTGTTCATTTCGGCGGGCTCCGGCGTGACGCCGATGATGTCGATGCTGCGCTGGTTGAACGACTGTGCGCCATGGACAGATGTCGGCTTCGTCAACTGTGCGCGCCGCCCGGAAGAGATCATTTTCCGCAAGGAACTCGAGCTGCTCGGCAGCCGCATGCCCGGCCTGTCGCTCGGCTTCATGATCGAGGAGCGGTCGAGCCGCGAGGGCTGGTTCGGCCATATGGGCCGCATCGACGCGATCCGGCTGCCATTGCTGGCGCCCGATTTCCGCGAGCGCGAGATTTTCTGCTGCGGCCCCGATCCCTTCATGCGCGCCGTGCGCGGCATGCTGGACGCCGCCGGCTTCGACATGGCGAAATACCATCAGGAAAGCTTTGCTGCGCCTGCCGTGGAGGAAATCCCGGCGCCGTTCTCGCCGCCGGCGGAGGACGGCGCTGCTGCTGCCGTCGAGGCCGTGACACCGATCCGGTTTTCGCTTTCCGATGTCGATGCCGAATGCGTCGCCGGCCAGACCGTGCTGCAGACGGCACGCGCCTCTGGGGTGCGGATTCCCGCCGCCTGCGAGTTCGGCCTGTGCGGCACCTGCAAGGTGAGGAAGGTCGCGGGCGATGTCGAGATGAGTCACAATGGCGGCATCCTCGATCACGAAATCGAGGACGGCTTTATCCTCGCCTGTTGCTCGAAGCCGCTTTCTGCGCTTGAAATCGAAGCGTGACCGGCTGCGCTCGCCCCCGAGCCTGCGCCATCTTGCCAAAAACCCTGCAAATGGTTAGACGCCTGCAACGGTGGGGTTGACCGTAGGCCCGAAGATCATCTCCGCGGCCTGCTCGGCGGGGGAGCAAACATGCGACAATCCGGCATCTATGCCATTGCCAGCAAGGATATCGTCTTTGAATCCTTCGACGGCGAAGCCGTCGTTCTTGACCTGACCACGGGTAAATATTTCGGCTTCTCTGATTCAGGCAGCAGACTTTGGGATGCACTGTCGTCCGGCGTGCCTGCCTCCGAACTGGTCGGCGCCGCGACCGGCATTGGCGCCCTCGATGCCGCCGCGATTGACGGCTTTGTTTCACAATTGCTCGAATTCGGTTTGCTGGCGGCCGTAACCGATGGCGTGGCAAGACCGGCTCCAAGCGAATTGCTGGCTCAGCTCGCCGCTGCCAGAGAGCCCCTGAAGGTCGACATCCATGACGATCTCGCCGATCTCATTGTCGTCGATCCCATCCACGAGGTCGAGGAGCCCCTCGGCTGGCCCGCGGTGAAGCAGGCCAACTGAAGCGCCCATCAGGTTCTCGTTGCCGGGCAGCTCCGGAACAGGCAGACCCATGCCGAACGTCACTCTCGAAAACTTGGTTGACTACGCACGCCATGTCCTGGCGCAAGCAGAAAGCAGCGCCGCGCATTATCCGCTGACCTGCAAGGCGAGCTTGCCGCATCTGGATCTGACCGCGCATGTCAGCGTCGGCGCATTGGCGGATGCCGTCGCTCATGGCCTTGTCACGGCTCCGGGCAACCGAACGCCTGCCGACAGCTGCCGCGTCTTCGTCGCACATCCCGGCATAGACGGCATCGCGGCACCGGTCAGTTGGGGCCAGGGGCCCTTCACGCAGCATGGCTTCGCCACCCGGCTGGCGGAGGCCGGATTGCGCGGCAACCATTTTCACGACCTGGATTTCTGGCAGTTCTATGATCCGCAACGTCGCGTTGGCGTGCAATTGATGGCTTCGGCCGATGCCTTTCCACCGTGGGAGCCGGGAGCGCCGCTGCGGGCTTTCCTGCATTGGGAATATGCGGCACGCGGCATGCGGCTGGCCCATGCGGGGACGCTCGGGACTAAGGGCAGGGGCGTGCTGCTGGCCGGCGCGGGCGGGGCCGGGAAATCCGGAACCGTCGCCGCCGGCCTCCTCAACGGACTGGACAGCGTCGGCGACGACTATGTGCTGGTCGACCTCTCCAACGGCGTGACTGCCCGCCCACTGTTTTCAACACTCAAACAGGATCCCCAGGGGTTCGTTCGGCTTGGGCTGAAGCATCGGCTGAAAGCGCATGGTCCGCTCAACTGGCAAGGCAAGCATGCTTTTCACATTGATGACATCGCGCCTCGGCCGGTGCCCGAAACTCTGGACATCATCGCGCTGCTGGTGCCACATATCGGCGGAGGCGAGGCAAGTTCGATCGTGCCGGTGTCGCGCAGGGATGCCATGATTGCCTTGGCGCCGTCGGGCATAGCGCAGATGCCGGGCGAGCGGGAGAGCGGCTTTCGCTTCTTCAGCGACCTGACCCGCCTGCTGCCGTGCTATCGTCTGTCGCTGGGGACGCAGCCACAGGAGATAGCCGGTACGATTGCGGACTTTCTCACGCGGGGCGCTTCGTGAAACTGAGCGTGATAATGCCCGTCTACAACCGTGAGCGCTATGTCGTTTCGGCATTGCGCTCGCTGGTGCGGCAGCGGGACGCCGCCGATCTCGACATCATCGTCATCGACGACGGCTCGACCGACGGCTCTGCTGAGGCCGTGCGCTCGATGATGCGCGAAAACGCCTGCATCCGACTGTTCCAGCAATCCAACATGGGCGTAGCCAGGGCGCGCAACACCGGGCTGCGGCAACTGCCGCCGGATGCGGAGTTCGTTTCGTTTCTGGATTCTGACGACATCTCGCTGGCCGGACGGTTCAAGAAGGACCTCGCGCGCTTCAGAGCAGACCCCGGACTCGAGCTGACCTACTCGCTGATGACGCTGGTCGAGCGGATTGACGATGAGCGGCTGAAACCGGCAGTCGCCAGCCGCACGATGACACTTCGGGGAATTTCGCTGAGCGCCGCCGTGTTCAGCAGAGGGCTTGTCGACCGGACGGGCGAGTTCGATGAGGATTTCGAGCAGGCTGAGGATACCGACTATCTGCTGCGCGTTTTCGAGGCGGGACCGAACTACGAATTGTTGGACGCCGTCGCGATCTACTACCGACGCCATGCCGGAAATGTCACCAAGGAACATAGCGGCAGGGTCCGCAACCACTTGCGTGCAATCCACAAGTCGATGCGGCGGCGCAAGGCCGATCCGGCACGGCGAGAGGTCCAGGGAATCTTCGAATTGAAGAGTCCCACCGATTGGCGGATGCTATGATGCTCGACACCATCAAGTCGGATCAGCCAAGCCCGGAATGCTGCCGGAGACGCCCATGAAGCTGAGCGTCATCATGCCGGTCTACAATCGCGAACAATTCGTTGGCCTCGCGCTGCGCTCGCTGCTCAGGCAGCGCGAAGACATCGATCTCGACATCATCGTCATCGACGATGGGTCGACCGATGGTTCGGCAGCCGTCGTACGGTCGTTGATCGACGAGGCCCCGTGCATTCGTCTTTTCCAGCAGAGCAATGGCGGCGTCACAAAGGCGCGCAATGCCGGGCTGAAGCAGTTGCTGCCGCAGACCGGCCTGGTGTCGTTTCTCGATTCGGACGACATCTCCCCGACAGGGCGCTTCAAGGCGGATCTCGCCTGCTTCGGAGAAGATCCTGGCCTGGACCTGACCTATTCGCGCATGACGTTGGTCGACAAGATAGATGGCGAGACGCTGGAACCGGCCGCCGACAGCCACTCCATCACCGTGCGAGGGATCCACCTGTCCGCCGGGATCTTTGCGCGAAACCTCATCGAGCGCACCGGAGGTTTCGACGAGGATTTCAAACAGGCCGAGGACACCGACTATCTTTTGCGTATCTTTGAGAGCCAGACAAAATACGTTATGCCCGATACGGTGGCTCTCTACTACAGACGTCATCCCGGCAACATGACCAAGGAAGCCGATGTGCCCTTTCGCGAGTTCATGCGCGCCATTCACAAGTCGATGAAGCGTCGCAAGGCCGACCCCAGCTTGCGCCGGGTGGAGGGGATTTTCGACTTCAAGGATCTCGCGCAGTGGCGGTTCCTTTGATGGCAGGCTACGGCGTTGTCATTCCGGCTTTCAACGCGGCCGCCACCATCGGCGCTGCCCTGAACTCCGTTCTGGCCCAGACGGCAAAGGCGGAGGCCATCGTCGTGGTCGATGACGGTTCGACCGACGATACGGCTGCGGTGATCGAAGCGATGAACCTGCCGGTGACGGTGCTGCGACAGGACAATGCCGGACCTGGCAGCGCAACGACCCGCGGCATTGCGGCACTCTCGACGCCGCTCATCGCGACGCTCGATGCCGACGATTTGTGGCTGCCGGACAAGATCGAAAAGCAGCTGGTCCATCTCGACCGTCATCCCGGGACAACGGGCGTCTTTACGCATTGGCGGACGTTTCGCGGCGACAGCCCCGATTTGCCCGATGCGACCAGTGGAGCTGGCTGGTCGCGCACGACGATGATGATCCGCCAAGAGGTGGTGCAGAGCGTCGGTCCCATCATCGACCCACCAGGCGGTCGCGGCGAGATGATCGACTGGATCGCCCGGGTTCGTGAGGCAGGCTTTGCCCTTGCCATGCTCGACGACGTGCTTGCATTGCGCCGCATCCGTCCGGGCAGCCTTTCCTACGGCCGCGATCCGGCACGCGACCGGGGCTACCTCCAGGTCGCAAGGCTCGCCATGCAGCGGCGAGCCCAGAACAAGGCAGGTTCCAGTTGAACGCCACGCCCGTTCGCCGCATCGGCCGCCGCTTCCCGGACTATGGCTGGTCGTGGCCCACCGGCCAGCTGGACCTGTTGCTGAAGGCGGCGCTGCTCTCCGATGAGGACGCAGCCGCTGCCTGTGCCGCGCGCTGGCTGGACGAGAACGACATCGATCTCGTCTCGTTTCGAGAACATCGCCTGCTCGCCGCCATCTCCGACAGGTTCGGCAGGAAGCTGGCCGGGCATGCCGCCCATCCGCGCCTCGTCGGCCTGCAGAAGATGCTGTGGACGAAGTCGCGCATGGCGATGCGCGAGGCCGAGCCGGCGCTGAAGGCGATGGCCGACGGCGGCGCCGACATCATGCTGATAAAGGGCGCCAGCCGCATTGCCTTGAACGCGTCGGCGCAGCGTGGCCGGGTGGCGCATGATATCGACATATTGGTGCGCCCGCGCGACATGGCTGCCGTCTTCGACATCTTGCGCGATCGCGACTGGCAGATCGCCTCGGGCGTCAGCGCGCAATATCTGCGAACCCGGTTGGCGTCGCTGCGGTCGATGAACTTCTTCAAGGGCCGTTTCGGTGACATCGACCTGCACCAGCTCGGCTATGACGGGTCGCAGACGAGCGCGGAAGACGACCTGGCCATCTGGCAACGGGCGGTCCCGGCACAATTCAGCGGCGTCGCGGTCTTCGTGCCGTCGCCGGCCGATCGCATGGCCCTGGCCATCGCCCATGGCGGCCTCGACGCCCATACCCACAGCGACTGGCTTGTCGACTGCGCGGTCGCCATCCATGGCGAAGACGTCGATTGGGACACGTTCCTCGACATCGTCGGCAGACGCGGCCTGGCGGTTCCAGCGGCGGTGGCGTTATCCTATCTAACGTTCGAGATCGGCATTCCGGTGCCGGAACCGACAATGGCCAGAATCTTGGACATGGCCGACGGGGTTGGCCTGTCGCGTTGGTCGTCGGTTCTGCAAGCCAAGCCGCGCACGGATTTCGGCGGTCTTGTCTGGCTATCGCGCGGGCTTGCCAAGCAGTTGCGCCTGAAGCGGAAGAAGGGCCGGTTGCAGCAGGAGCCGCCCGCCACACCTTGGCGCGGCAGATCGGCCGCGCGCAAGCCTCAAGCAGCATCGGCGCCTTTGGTGTTTTCGCAGGCCATCGCCTGTCCGCAAACGACCGGCGACATGATGCTCGAAATCACCGTCAGGATCGGCGTTCCGCCGGTCCGGCGCCGCATCGAGATGGAGATCAATGACGGTGGCGAGCATATTGCCCGCCTGCGCGCCATGGCCATCAGCCGGTCCGGCAGGGAACGCGTGCTGCATTTTCGCGGCAAGGTGACTCTCGGCGGCGCGCGAGTTGCCTTGACGCTCGAGGCGCGACCATCGCGACAGTTTCGCGAGTGGAACGACGCGGCCACGGTGGCCGCCTATGGCGCCTTGCCTTTCCAGTTGCTGTCGGCGGATTTCTTTCCGGTCGGCTGAAGGAAGGCCCACCCGGCAGCTATAAGGCGTCGGGAGTGATCAGCCTCAAGGATGGGAAATAGGTCTGGTAGCGGCCGACATCACGGGTCAGAAGCGGAAGCTTGGTGACGGCGGCATGTGCGCCGATGAAGAAGTCAGGCAAGACGCCGGTCCTCGATCCTCCCGATCGGCGGTATTGCGTGAATACCTTTCCAGCAAGGAAAAGGGCGGCTCTTGGCATCGGAGCCATTTCGAGACCGGCCGCATCCAGAAATGCCTCAAGATCCTCGATTCTGATGTAGCGAACGGCAAGTTCTGCATAGACC
>NZ_RZPH01000227.1:0-6919 GCF_004022825.1 Mesorhizobium sp. M7A.F.Ca.CA.004.04.2.1 | reverse complement strand
GACCCCTTGGGTGTCGTCGATGACCACCAACCTTGGCATCGCGGTCGCAGCAGCCGTCCTTATCTGGTTCGTCGGCCCGGGCGCTTTCCTGGTGGTTCACCTGCCGATCGTCATCCTCGCCGGTTCGGCCGGCATCTGGCTGTTCTACGTCCAGCACCAGTTCGAGGAAACAGAATGGGCGAAGGATGCCGACTGGGAATTCCAGCACGCCGCCTTGCACGGATCGTCGTATTACGACCTTCCGCCGGTGCTGAACTGGCTCACCGGCAACATCGGTGTCCATCACGTCCATCACCTCTCGGCCAAGGTGCCGTGCTACCGGTTGCAGGAAGTGCTGCGGGATTATCCCGAGTTGCGCGACATAGGCCGGGTTACGCTGCTCGAAAGCCTGCGCTGCGTCAAACTGGCATTGTGGGACGAAAACCGCCGCAAGCTGGTGTCGTTCCGCGAGGCACGGGCGGCGGCTTAAGCAATTCCAGGAGAAGTGTGAACGGTTTTCCAGGGAAAACGCGTAGCGTTTTCCCTGGGCAATTGCGTCACAACAAGAAGACCGCCGCGCCATGGGCGCCGCGGCCTGGAGCTCCGATCAGGCAGCCCTGATCATGTCGGCGGCCTTTTCGGCGATCATGATGGTTGGGGCATTGGTGTTGCCACCAATCAGTGTCGGCATCACCGAGGCGTCCACGACACGCAAGGCTTCAAGCCCGCGCACC
Source organism: Mesorhizobium sp. M7A.F.Ca.CA.004.04.2.1 (assembly GCF_004022825.1). NCBI lineage: Bacteria > Pseudomonadati > Pseudomonadota > Alphaproteobacteria > Hyphomicrobiales > Phyllobacteriaceae > Mesorhizobium > Mesorhizobium sp. M7A.F.Ca.CA.004.04.2.1. The sequence continues at coordinate 6,206 of NZ_RZPH01000227.1, read as the reverse complement.
TTGAGTTGCGGATCGACCACCGCCATCTCGTCGACCCCATCCGACAGGAGCCGACCGGGTGATAGACCGTGTCGGCGCGGGTACGGATATGGGTCATCAGATCGGCATCGCTCGGCTCGCCGGCGATGTGCATTTCCTTGTGCCGGTAGCGCGTCAGCGCCGGCGAAGCCAGCACCTGCCGGGTGATCCTCACGCCTTTCAGCAGCAGTTCCGCATCGCGCTGGTCGCCGAGAAAGCGCGGATCGATGCGTGGCGCGGCAAGTGGATCGGCGCTGGCCAGCCCAACCTCGCCACGCGAGTGCGGCCGCAATATGCAGACATGACAGGAGAAGCCGAAACCGTAGTGCAGCGTGCGCGCATGGTTTTCGACCAGGCCGATGACGAATTGCAGCTGCAGGTCAGGGCGCTCAAGCGCCGGGTCGGATTTGACGAAAGCGCCGCTCTCGGCCGACGGCGAGGCGATCAGCCCGGTTCCATCCCGCCGCCACTGCGCGATGTGCCTGAGGAAACCCCACGCGCCGCGCGGGCTCATGCCGAGCATATCGGTGTCCTTCGATCTCCAGCCGACGATAAAATCGAGGTGGTCCTGCAGGTTCTTGCCGACGCCCGGCAATTCGTGGACGACGGGAACGCCATGCACGGCAAGTTCGGCCGCCGGGCCGATACCCGACAGCAACAGAAGCTGCGGCGAACCGAAGGCACCACCGCAGAGGATCACCTCGCGCGACGCCTGTGCCACTGCCTCGCCTTTGCGCGTCCGGTAGCGGATGCCGGTGGCGCGCTTGCCGGCAAGGACGATGCCTGTGGCGTGCGCCCGCGTGATCACGGTCAGATTGCTCCGCTGCATCACCGGATGGAGATAGGCGGCGGCAGTCGAACAGCGCTCGCCATTACGGGCGCCACCGGCAAACTGGGTCACCTGGAAATAGCCGGCGCCCTCTTGTTCCGGTCCGTTGAAATCGTCCGAGGCGCGAATCTGGTTTTCGGCACAAGCCTCTATGAAGGCCTTGGCGATCGGCCTCGGCGAGCGCTGGTTCGACACTTTCAGCGGGCCGTCCCCGCCATGCAAGGCATCAGTGCCGCGCTCATTGCCCTCGGCGCGCCGGAAATAGGGCAGAACCTCATCCCACGACCAGCCCTCGCAGCCCAGATTTGCCCATTCGTCATAGTCGCTGCGATGGCCCCTGACATAGAGCATTGCATTGATGGCGCTGGAGCCGCCCAGCGCCTTGCCGCGCGGCTGGTAGCCCTTGCGGCCGCCAAGACCTTGCTGCGGCACGGTTTCGAAGGCCCAGTTGTTGATCCTGGGCCGGCCGGAAAGCATGCCGATAATGCCAGCCGGAGCGCGGATCAGCATATCCCTGCCCTCGCCGCCAGCTTCGATCAGGCAGACCGTTTTCGATGGATCTTCCGAAAGCCGCGCGGCAAGCGCACAGCCGGCGGACCCACCGCCGGCTATGACATAGTCGTAACGCATGAAGACCCCTCCCCGATCGTTCCACGGATTTTCCATCCGGACGATCAAGAGAAGGCCTGAACACGGCTGATGTAAAGACGCGCGGAATTACCGCAACGTCAGCTGCTGCGAACGCGCCGCCAGGAGTATTTCGGGCCTTTTGGTTCCGGCACGGCGGCTGGCTGGTAGTAGAGCCCCAATCCGCCGGTGCGGCCCTCCTCCAGGCGCTTCAACAGCACCGCATTGGAAATCTCGAACTCGTCGAAGCCTAGCCGCAGCATATGCGGCAGTTGGTCCACCAGCACCTGGCCCGTGGCGCGAACGGCACCTTCGAAATGGTAGCGGCCGCGCAGCAGTTCTCCCTTGGAGAAGGAGCGGCCGTCGCTGAAGGCCGGGAAGGCCAATGCCACCAGCGACAGCTGGTCGAGCAGGTCGGCAATCTTCTCGAGCTGATCACCAGGCTGCAGCAGGACGCCGAGCCGTTCCTTGGCCGAGCGGCGCACCTCCGGATCCAGATCGAGGAAGACTTGCAACGGCAGGATGAAGCGGCCGTTGCCGGACAGCGCATCGGCGCTTTCGGCATGCGTCCACTCATCCTCGTGAAAACCCGCAGGGGTCCAGAGTCGGGTCTCCGCTGTCGTCGGTTCAGTCATCAAAAAGTTCCTAAATAGTCAAACGAACCAAGGATGTGTTGAGATTCAGGTCAGGCTGCGCCGAAAATAGCGGCTTCCGAGAACCGGAGCGGAGCGTACTTGAAGTACGTGAGCACCGGAAGCGCAGGAAGCTGCCGTTTGCAGGCCAGCCTAACCTGAATATCAGCATATCCTAAAGGGATGCGTCGGTCAGCGACTTCTCCAGCCCCGACAGGTGAATGCCGCACTCGGTCTTGGCGTGACCGGCCCAGCGGCCGCTGCGCGCGTCCTCGCCCGGCTGCACCGGCTGCGTGCACGGGAAGCAGCCGATCGACAGATAGCCATAGGCGACCAGCGGATTTTCGCGCAGCGCATGGGCGCGCATGTAGTCCGCCTGGTCCGATGTCGTCCAATGCGCCAGCGGATTGATGCGGATGCGCGGACCGACCGCCTCGAACACCGGCAGCGCCGCCCGCGTCGCGGCCTGAAAACGCTTGCGGCCGGTGAGCCAGGCACGAAATGGCGCGACACCGCGCGCCAGCGGCTCCACCTTGCGCACGTCGCAGCAGGCGTCGGTGTTGCTCTGATGCAGATTGCCCGTCGGATCGATCCGTTCGAGTGCTGCTTCCTCGGGTTTGATCACCCTTATGTTGGTCAGCCCGAAATCGGCGGCGAGCGCGTCGCGATAGCCGAGCGTCTCCTCGAAATGCTTGCCGGTGTCGAGGAAAATGACCGGCAGCGTCCGGTCGATCTTGGCGATCATGTGCAGCAGCACAGCCGAATCCGCGCCGAACGACGACACCGCCGCGATCTCGTCGAGGAACAGTTCGCGGGCCGAGCGTTCGATGATCTCGATCGGCTTCAGATGACCATAGAGCGCATCGAGCCCCGCCGCTTTGGCGGCGATACCGTCATCGACGTCTCCAATACGGTCAAGCGGCCTTGGCTTCGCCAGCATAGAGCGCCTCCTTGAACGGCGCGGGACCGACTCGGCGGTAGGCGTCGATGAATTTCTCTTGTGGGTCGAGCCGGAGGCCGAGATAGGTCTCGACGATCTGCTCGATGGCGTCGGTGATCTCTTCCGACGAGAAGCCGCGGCCGATGATCTCGCCGACCGAGGTGTTTTCGTCGGCCGAGCCGCCCAGCGTCACCTGATAGAGCTCAGAGCCCTTCTTCTCGACCCCGAGGATGCCGATATGGCCGACATGGTGATGACCGCAGGCGTTGATGCAGCCGGAGATCTTCAGCTTCAGTTCGCCGATCTCGCGCTGCCGCTCAAGCGAGGCGAAGCGGCGCGAGATTTCCTGCGCGATCGGGATCGAGCGCGCTGTGGCCAGCGCACAGTAGTCGAGGCCCGGGCAAGCGATGATGTCCGATATCAGGTTGGAATTGGCCGTCGCCAGGCCGATGCCGACCAGCGCATCATAGACCGCCTTGAGGTCGGCGCGGGCCACATGCGGCAGGATCAGGTTCTGCTCATGGCTGACACGCAGCTCGTCAAAGCCATATTTCTCGGCGATGTCGGCGATCGCTTCCATCTGGCTGTCCGAGGCGTCGCCGGGCACCTCGCCGATGCCCTTCAGCGAGATCGTCACCGCCGCATAGTCGGGATGGCGGTGCGTCACGACATTCTGGTCGAGCCACTCCGAGAACCCCTTGGAATCGAGCCGCGCCAGCTTGACCGCCTGGTCGCCTTCCGGCCGCCCAGCGAGCACCGGTGGCGCGAAATAGGCCTCGATGGCGCGGATGTCGGCTTCCGGCAGCTTCAGCTCGGCGTCCTTCAACTCCTGCCACTCGGCCTCGACCTGGCGGGTGATCTCCTCGACGCCGGTCTCATGGACGAGGATCTTGATGCGCGCCTTGTACTTGTTGTCGCGGCGGCCATAGAGGTTGTAAACGCGCAGGATCGCCGTGCAGTAGGACAGAAGGTCGGCTTCCGGCAGGAAATCGCGGATCTTGCGGGCAACCATCGGCGTGCGGCCCTGGCCGCCGCCGATATAGACGGCGAAACCGAGTTCGCCGGCGGCGTTCTTCTTCAGGTGCAGGCCGATGTCGTGGGTCTGAATGGCGGCGCGGTCGCGCTCGGCACCCGTCACCGCGATCTTGAACTTGCGCGGCAGGAACGAGAATTCCGGATGCACCGACGACCATTGGCGCAGGATTTCCGCGTAGGGACGCGGATCGGCGACTTCGTCGGCGGCAGCGCCGGCGAAGTGGTCGGCGGTGACATTGCGAATGCAATTGCCGCTGGTCTGGATGGCATGCATCTCGACACTTGCGAGATCCGCCAGGATCGCCGGAATATCAGACAGCGCCGGCCAGTTGAACTGGATGTTCTGGCGGGTGGTGAAATGGCCATAGCCTTTGTCGTATTTGCGGGCGATGTGACCAAGCATGCGCAACTGCTTGCCGTTCAGCGTGCCGTAAGGCACCGCGATGCGCAGCATGTAGGCATGCAGTTGAAGATAGACGCCGTTCATCAGCCTCAAGGGCCGGAACTGGTCCTCGGTGATCTCGCCGGCAAGACGACGCTGCACCTGGTCGCTGAACTCGGCGACGCGGGCTTGGACAAAATCGTGGTCGAACTCATCGTAACGGTACATGCTTGGTCTTTCAGGGCGCGTCCGCCCATGCCTGGTGTCTTGGTTATGCTGCCCGCGCAGCCTGCTTGCCGAGATCGTTGCGAATGGTCGGGCCGGCAGCGCGGATCTTCTCGCGCAGCCGCACCGGTTGGACGACACCGTTGACGACTTCAGCGTCGATCAAATTGACGTCGACCACTTCGTTGGCGGCATAGGCCTTGGCGCCGATCGCCTCGAGCCTATCCTCCGCTGCCTTGTCATCGGCGAGGTCGGCATGGTCCACCGTCTCCGCCCAGCCGCCATCGGCGTACCAGACAGCAATGCCGTCGGTGAGGCGGTTGGCGGTCAGTATCTTCATGGCTGAACTCCTTCGGCGATCGAACTGGACGCACCTTCATGCCTGTGTGCCGCCAGCGGCTCGGATCGCTCAAAATTGGCGCCGGCGACCGCATCGCCGATGATGGTCATGACCGGGCCGGAAAGATCGGCGCGCGCTTCCAGCGACGGCAGGTCGGCAAGCGTGCCGTGGAAGCGACGCCGGTTGGCGAGGCTGGCATTCTCGACCACGGCCACCGCAGTGTCCGGCGACAGACCGGCCTCGATCAGCCGTCCGGCAACCTCGGCGGCCACCGAGCGGCCCATATAAACGGCGACGGTGGCGCCGGAAATGGCGAGCTTGGCCCAGTCGGGCAGCGAATTGCCCTTGAGGTCGTGGCCGGTGGTGAACACCATCGACGAGGAGACACCGCGCAAGGTCAGCGGCAGTTCGAAATCGGCGGCGGCGGCAAAGGCCGCGGTGACACCCGGAACCACCTCATAGGCGATGCCGGCATCACGAAGTGCCGCCATCTCTTCGCCGGCCCGGCCGAACACCAGCGGATCGCCCGACTTCAGCCGCACGACACGCTTGCCTTCACGGCCAAGCTCGACCAGCAGCGCATTGATCTCAGCCTGGCTCTTGGTGTGGCAGCCCTTACGCTTTCCGACCGGCAGGCGCTCGGCATCGCGGCGACCCATGGCAACGACCGCCTCGGGCACCAGCGCGTCATGGACGATGACATCGGCTTCCATCAGCAGACGATGGGCCCGCAAGGTCAAAAGATCCTCGGCGCCCGGACCGGCGCCAACCAGCGCGATGTGACCGCAAGCGGGCGTGTCCGACAGCAGGAGATCGACGGCAGCTTCATGCGCCTGCGAAAGCTGGCCGGCTTCGGCCGCGCGCGCAGGAGCGCCAGAGAAGAAATCATTCCAGAAGCGGCGGCGGGCATTGCCTTTCGGCAGCAGCTTCTCGGCAGCCCCGCGAAACGACGCCGCAAGAATTGCCAGCGGCCCGAGCGACGGCGACAGCATGCGGTCGATGCGGCCGCGCAACATCTGGGCAAGCACCGGGCCTGCACCTTCGGTGCCGATGGCGATGGCGACCGGCGCGCGGTTGACCAGCGCCGGGGTGAAGAAATCGCAAAGCTCAGGCCGATCGACGGCATTGACCGGAATGCTTAGGCGGCGCGCATCCGCAGCCACCCGACGGTCGAGTTC
>NZ_RZPH01000226.1:0-6923 GCF_004022825.1 Mesorhizobium sp. M7A.F.Ca.CA.004.04.2.1 | reverse complement strand
CGCCACAGGCGCCGGCCACCCCCGCACCGGTCGATCCCGAGATGTGCATCGTGGGCGATGCGTCATGCCTTTGCCTCCCGGATCGCCCGCAGCGTGGCGTGGCGTAGTTTATTTTCGCGCTTGAGGGTCTTCACGCGTCCGACAAGGCCAGGTTTGATCCATTCGGCATCGGGCTTGTCGGCGCCCCTCGGTGGCGCGCCTTTCCCCTCTTGCACCTTGGCATAGAGGCGTTCGCGCATGGCTTTGGTCAGGGCGATGTTTGCCGAGCCGACGTAGCGGCGTTCCGCATCGCGGGTTGCCATCAAGGCGAGTGGAGCCGAACTGGGCGTTCGCTGCACGCCTGCAACTTCAAAGTCGACTTCCTCATAGCATTTCGTTTTCAGCCACGCTTCGGTGTCGCCTGACCGATAGACGCTGTCAGGCCGCTTCGACACCATGCCCTCTAGGCCCATGCGGTCAACCGCGGCGTAGAAGTCATCCCCGCCGCCATGCACATGGTGGCTGTACTGGATCACGCCCTTGGCAGGCCTGACGAGTTCGAGCAGCTTTTCCCGGCGTGCCAGCAATGGTTCGGGGCGCAGGTCGATGCCGTCATGGTGCAGCAGATCGAAGGCAACGAAGATGATCCGATCCGGCGCCCATCGCATCGCCGACCGCAGCGAATGGAAATCCGACACGCCTTTCTCGTTAAGGACGATTGCCTCGCTGTCGATGATTGCCGACTTCGGAATGGTTGCCGCCGCCTCGACAATCGTCTTGTACGTCGATGACCAGTCGTAGCCCCTTCGCGTGATCGCTCTGGCCTTGCCGTCCTCAACAATCACCTGGGTACGATAGCCGTCATATTTGATTTCGTGAATCCAGTTGTCCCCTGTCGGCGGCACCTCGACAAGCGTGGGGAACATCGGCCGGATGAACTTCAACATACGCTAACTCGGACTGACCGACTTTAAATTAGAAGAGGCTAAAATAGTTGCAAAGGAACGCACCAGACGCTTGGGCAGCTCCGGAGCACCTTGAGGAGCGTTATCTTGATCCAGCGGCTGAAATCGCTGGAGCGCCGCTTGGCCGGCTCAAGGAACGATTCCGCCCTCCCGGTGTTTCAATCCCATGACAAACATCACGAAAGGCCGGGGAATCGCGATGGCGGCCGAAGTCGCCAGTGCCAAGCAGCGCCTCGAACGGGCCGAGCTCGCGATTGAGCGCTCGGAAAAGATGGTGGCCCAAAACATCGAGCGGTCGGGCAGGATTCGGCGTCTGATCGAGGCCACACAAGATCAATAGCCTCCACAAAGGATCCCGTGCGGGCAGAACCAAGCCGGCGCAGGGCCAACTCTGCGACAAGCGCTGGCCACCCTTACGTGGAACCGGCGCCACTTGCGCTGCTCCGCTCAGGAGGACAACCATGCCAGATGACAAAAGCAGGCGTGATTTTCGTGATCGAGACCGCGTTTCGGGCGACGAGGAATACGAGGTCGGCGATCTCGCCAGCAAATTCCAGCTTACTGGTGGAGCATATTCGGCCCTTCGCGAACCACAGGGACGCCAAACACAACCGGGTGAAGTCGGTGCGCACAGTTCACCATTCATTTACAATATTAGCGGAGGTTGAAACTCGGACATGCTAGGTAGCTCGTACATGCCCTTAGCCTCGGTGCAGATCCAGCGCCGGGGCTTTTCTGTTTCGCGGCTGGGTAGGCCTGTCCGCACTCCTGCTTGACTGCGCGGACTGCGAGAACAACGCCTCGCGGGTTCCCAATCCTTGCAAACAGTTAGATCCGGGAGCTAAGTGCGGCATAGGCTGGTAGGGCAGGAGACCAGAGCGATCTTTCGAAGAACGAAGCCGTCCTCTCTCACGAATCGGCTGCTTGAACGTACACTTTCCATAGAAACCTCCCTTCTGACCGCTGAGCAGGTTGCCGCTTCGCAAGTACTCTCGGCACAGAGAAAAATATTGGAGGGTTTTATCCGAGCTTGACGCATCAAGGAACTCAAAGGGGTTGTCTCTCAGGCCACCCTACGCAACATTAGCGGTTGCTATTGCGTTCGCCAATTCTTCTTCTGTAAACGGCTTGCTGAGAATCTTGATGTCGCGAGTCCCCGGGAGTTCGGCGTAGCCCGTTGCTATAATGACGGGTACGTGCGGCCACTGGACTTTGATCGTATTCGATAGCTGCAGGCCCGTCATTTTCGGCATAGCATGATCCGTTATAACGAGGTCGAACGGGTGCTCCTCCAAAAGCCTGAGGGCTGCCGCCGCAGAATGCGCCTCCGCGACAGTATGGCCGAGATCCTCGAGCATTGCCGCGGTATTCAAAAGGACCAGGGCATCGTCATCCACTGCCAGGATCCGCAGCGACGCCGTCTCAATGGCTTCCTCGGCAAGAACATCCGGCCCGCGCGCGACTTCCGAGCTCGCGGTGGCGACCGGCAGCCACAGTTCCGCCGTCGTCCCTGCTCCCTTGCGGCTCCTAAGCGTCAGGCGCCCGCCCATTTGTTCTGTCATCCCATGTACCATAGACAGACCGAGACCCGTGCCTTTGCCAACGCCTTTTGTGGTGAAGAACGGTTCTGTCGCCCGAGCTAGTGTTTCTTCGTCCATTCCTTCGCCAGCGTCTGCTACCGAGAGGCAGACGTATGGGCCTGGGGCCAAGCCTGCCTCTTTGCTTTCGCCGACCTGTTCCATCCGAGTGGAGATGACGATCGTTCCGCCGTCAGGCATCGCATCCCTGGCATTGACGCACAGATTGAGCAATGCGAGTTCGATTTGACTTTCATCCACCATCACATGATCGAGCGAGAGCGGAAATTTGGTCTCGATAGTCGCTCTTGAGCCCAGCGATCGCTCCAAGAGCTCCTTCATTCCATGTATGAGCTCAATCAAATCGACAGGCTTCGGATCGAGTTGCTGCCGCCGCGCGAAAGCCAGCATGCGCTGCGTCAACGACGCTCCCCGTCGCGCCCCGAGCACGGCATTATCCAGAAGACGCAGCAATTGTGGATCGTCAGGTAGCCGTTTGCGCAGCAGCTCAAGACTACCCAGAACCGCCATCAGCAGATTGTTGAAGTCGTGAGCGACACCGCCCGTCAGCTTACCGATCGCATCCATTTTTTGTGACTGGAAAAGGGCTTCGCGTGCCTGATCCAATGACTCCTGCGCCTTCTTCCGTTCCGTTATGTCCCGCGTAACCTTCGCGAAACCCAGGAGTTCGCCATCCTCGTGCCGAATGGCGTCGATGACCACATGGGACCAGAACGCAGTACCGTCTTTGCGTATCCGCCAGCCCTCGCGCTCAACTCGCCCCTCGCGAGCAGCGATTTCCAAGGCGCTTTGCGGAGTGCCTCGCTCGCGATCCTCGGGCGTGTAGAACTGCGAGAAGTGCTTGCCGACTATTTCGTCGGCCGAGTAACCTTTGATGCGTTCTGCACCCGAGTTCCAGCTCGTGATTACGCCTTCAGGATCAAGCATATAGATCGCGTAGTCCGTCACGCCCTGAACCAGGCGCTGGAACTGCTCCTGACCTCTCCGGATTTCATCCTCCGCTTTCTTGCGCTCGGTAAGATCACGGGTGACTTTTGCGAAGCCGGTTAATTTGCCGCTTGGATCGAATATAGGATCAACCACAACATGAGCCCAGAAACGGCTCCCGTCGCGACGCACTCTCCAGCCCTCGGTTTCAAATTTGCCATTGCGGGCTGCTGTCTCCAGAGTCCGCGATGGAAGACCAGCTTCGCGATCTTCCTGCGTGTAGAAGCACGAGAAATGCTGACCGATGATCTCGCTCGCGGAATAGCCTTTGAACCGCTCTGCCCCCGCGTTCCAACTCGTCACGGTTCCCGAACGGTTCAACATATAGATCGCATAATCGGTAACGGCCTCGACGAGAACGCGGTAGCGATCCTCATCGGCTTTATCGACGGTCCCTTGAATCATACCCCATCCGTTCATCTGTCAACTTCATGAAACTGCTGGCGTCTCGGATGGTTCCACAGACGAGGGGAAGGCGTGCGTCCTTATGTGGCACAGGCCGTGATTGCCGTGGCCTGCAACGAGCTACTTGCCTGACGGCGGCGCGGCCATTACAGAAACTGGAATTCCAGATACTGGGGTCGGGCCGCCGGTCGGTCTACCCAGGTTCTACTTCGAACCTATGATTATGGCGGCTTACGATTCCTGTTTGGAGACGAGGGCGGAATGACCGAGCGAAAGAAGCAGCCCGTTGTAAGTTCCGGCATTGCCGGCTTGGACGAAATTCTTCGCGGTGGATTGCCCGCTTCCAACTTCTACATCGTGCAAGGCGATCCAGGCGCAGGCAAGACGACCGCGGCCTTGCAGTTCCTGCGCGCCGGTGTGGCAGCCGGTGAACGCTGCATCTATGTCAGCCTTTCGCAAACCGCCGCCGAACTGCAGGCGATTGCGTCTTCACACGGCTGGACGCTTGATGGGATTCGTGTTGAGGAATTGTCCGCTTCGGAGACCCTGAGTGGCGCGGCCGATCAGACGATTTTCCAGACTGCCGACCTTCGATTGGATGAAACGCGCAAGGCGATTGAACGCGCGATCGAAGAACACAAACCCCACAGGCTTGTTTATGACTCGCTGCTCGAGATCCGGCTGATTACCGGTGACACACCGAGGTTCCGGCGCGAACTGATTGGCTTCAAGGCCTTCCTTGCCAAACGGGGCATTGTGGCGGTGTTGCTCGACACCCAGACCAGCGGAGGCGATCACAACGGCGAGGAAATCGAGGGCATTGCCCACGGCGTGATCCGGCTTGATAAATCTCTCGAGGACTACGGCGGCGTGCGCCGGCGCATTGAAGTCAGCAAGATGCGCGGCGTGCCGTTTGCTGACGGTTATCACGATATGGCCATTCGCGAGGGCGAGGGCGTTGTGGTGTTTCCGAGGATTGTGCCAGGGTCGCCTCCCGAAGTGACCAAGCCGCAACTGATCAAGTCAGGGGTAGACGCTCTCGACGAGATGTTCGGCGGCGGCCAGGAATCGGGAACCATAACGCTCGTGATTGGTCAGTCGGGAACAGGCAAGTCGACGATGTCTTCGCTTTACGCCACTGCCGCGCTTCAGCGCCGCGAAAGCGTGGCCCTGTTCCTGTTTGAGGAGCGACTGGAGACTTTCTTTCGCCGGTCCGAGGGCCTTGGGATGGATCTTCGGCAGTTCCACAAGGATGGCCAACTTGTCATCTACGATTTTAGTCCCAACGAAATCTCGCCTGGGGAGTTCGGCCAGATTGTGCAGCAAGTCGTCAGTCGCAACAATACCCGGGTTGTCGTGATTGACAGCTTCACCGGCTATCTGAATTCTCTTCCCCACCGGGAAAAGGCGGTTCTGGACATCCAGTCTCTCCTGAAACATCTCGCGCGCGCTGACGTGCTGACCATGCTCATTGTCGCCCAGCATGGTTTGCTCGGGCAGAACGTTGGGATCGACGTGGACGTTAGTTTTCTCGGCGACACCGTGCTTCTGCTGCGCATGTCCGAGCATGAGGGCCGTTTGAGGCGCAACATCACGGTCGTCAAGAAGCGCCACGGCCCGCACGATCTCGATGTCCGGGAACTGTTCATCGCGAGTTCCGGCGTTTCCGTCGTTTCCTACAATCCTCTGCCCGAGACGTGAACGACGTCGAGCGAAACGGGCTGGGAACACTGGATTGGGTGCTGATCTTGGCGCCTTACCGCAAGGATGCTGGTTACACCGCTTCCCTGCTGCAAGAACGTGGTCTACGGGCTCTAGCGGCGAGTCCCGAGGACTTAGAGGGTTTGCTTGCGCTATCCCCTGGAGTGCTGGTTGTTACTCACGAAGCCTTGAATCCTCAGGCTATCGCAACGGTTGAAAGTTTCCTTCAGGCGCAGCCGAATTGGTCGGAAATTCCAATCGTTGTTTTGTTGGACCGCGCGGCACAGCAGTCACGCATCCAAGCGGCGCTGAGTGCTGCTTGGCCACGTTCGCGTCAGATATACTATCAGCGTCCCGTGGCTGCGCTCGAACTGATAAGCGGAATCCAGTCGGCACTCCTCACCAGAATTCGCCAGCGCGACGTGCGTGACTATCTTGAGCGGGAGACGGAACTACGCCTTGAACTAAATCATCGAGTGAAAAACATCCTGGCGACCGTCATATCCATCTTCGATATGACCAGGCGCGGCGCGATCTCGGCAGAGGGACTTGCAGAAGACTTCAAAGGGAGATTGAGAGCCTTGTCGGATGTTCATTCTGCAGTTTTTGCTGCCGGTGGCGAGACAGTGGCCTTAACGAATGTAGCAAAATCGGTCCTCGCGCCATACCTTTCCAAGGATCAAACTGCCATCACGATCGAAGGACCCGAGGTGCTGCTTTCGCGCGATGCCGGTACAACTCTCGCCCTCTCGCTTCATGAACTGGCAACAAACGCCATCAAATATGGCGGCTTGTCCCGCCCCGAAGGCAGAATACGCCTGGAATGGAATATTGAGTCGAACTCGGAACCATTGCTGTCGTTGAGATGGACCGAAACAGGAGGACCAACCGTAGTCGAACCCTCGCGAGTGGGATATGGGACGCGCTACATGCGCGCTGCATTGACGAGTCTGTTCGGACAGGCTCCCGATCTCGACTTTGCGCCGGAGGGACTGCGTTTCTCGATCCGCGGCCTGCTCTCCCGCCTTGCATCCGATGGTCGGCTCGGCTGATTGCGGCAGCGCCTGCCATTGGGCAGCGGAAGTTCCAAACAGTATCGTGATTGCCAAGCCCTTTCTTCTACCGCAGATCATCAGCAGGAGCCCGCCACCGGGCGCCGCTCGCGAAGGAGCGACGCACCTTGCCAAGGAACTGGCAAGGGCGCTGCTTGCATCTGTGTCCGCCGAAAATCGGGGCCGCCTGCTTGGAGTTTTGCTGTTGGCGCGTTTCTCAGGAAACGGCCTATAGG
>NZ_RZPH01000225.1:0-6932 GCF_004022825.1 Mesorhizobium sp. M7A.F.Ca.CA.004.04.2.1 | reverse complement strand
GGCCTGCACGTTGAAGCCGAGAATATCCTTGAAATCGGTCAGGCCGTTGTTGCCGCCGAACCCCATGTCGTTGCGAAAAAAGGCAAGCAGCAGCGCGTAGGTCATCGCCTGGGTGATGATCGAGAGATAAACGCCGGTGACGCGGCTGCGGAAGGCGAACCAGCCAAAGACGAAAGCGAGCAGGCCGGGCACCGCGAGCACCATGAGGCCGGCGAACCAGAAATGGTCGAAACCGTACCAGAACCAGGGCAATTCCTTGTAGTTCAGGAACACCATGAAGTCGGGCAAGATGGGATTGCCGTAAACGCCGCGCGAACCGATCTGCCGCATCAGATACATGCCCATCGCATAGCCGCCGAGCGCGAAGAAGGCGCCGTGACCGAGCGAGAGGATGCCGCAATAGCCCCAGACCAGGTCAAGCGCCAAGGCGAGCAGCGCATAGCAGAGATATTTGCCGGTGAGCGCGACGATGTAGGAAGGGACGTAGAAGGCGCTGGTGGGAGACACCGCAAGGTTGAGCAGCGGCACAAGGACGGCCACCGCCAGCAGGATGAAGATCGTGATGGCGATGCGGCGGTCCGCGCCGGCGGCAAAGAAGCGTCCCGTGATCATGCTTCCACCGCCCTGCCCTTGAGCGCGAATAGGCCGCGCGGGCGCTTCTGGATGAACAGGATGATCAGCACCAGCACGACGATCTTGCCGAGCACCGCGCCCGCATAGGGCTCGAGGAACTTGTTGACGATGCCGAGCGAGAAGGCGCCGACCAGCGTGCCCCACAGATTGCCGACGCCGCCGAAGACGACGACCATGAAGCTGTCGATGATGTAGCCGCGACCGAGATTGGGCGAGACGTTGTCGATCTGGCTGAGCGCGACGCCGGCAATGCCTGCAATGCCGGAGCCGAGCGCGAAGGTCAGCGCGTCTACCCATGGCGTCCTGATGCCCATCGAGGCGGCCATGCGCCGGTTGGCGGTGACGGCGCGCATCTGCAGGCCCCAGGGCGTGCGCTTCATCACGTAGAGCAGGATGCCGAAGACAGCGAGCGCGAAAACCAGGATCCACAGCCGGTTCCAGGTGATCGCCAACTGGCCGAGATTGAACGAGCCCGACATCCAGGATGGGTTGCCGACCTCCTGGTTGGTCGGCCCGAAGATCGAGCGCACGGCCTGTTGCAGGATCAGCGAGACGCCCCATGTCGCCAGCAGCGTTTCAAGCGGCCGGCCATAGAGGAAACGGATGACGCCGCGCTCGATGATCAGGCCAACCAGGGCCGCAACGAGGAAGGCGAGCGGCAGCGCAATGACCAGCGACCAGTCGAACAGGCCGGGAAAGGAGGTGCGGATCACCTGCTGGACGACGAAGGTCGTGTAGGCGCCGAGCATGACCATCTCGCCATGCGCCATGTTGATGACGCCCATGACGCCGAAGGTGATGGCAAGGCCGATTGCCGCCAGCAGCAGCACCGAGCCCAGCGAGATGCCGTACCAGATGTTCTGCCCGGCATCCCAGAAGGCCAGCGTCGAATTGATGTTGGCGATTGCGGTCGTCGCCGCTTGCTTGACCGCGTCGGTGGAATTCGCCTCGACCGAGGTGAGCAGGGAAACCGCATCGCGGTCGCCACGCGCGCCGATCAGGGCAATTGCAGCGAGCTTGTCGGCTTCAGGCCGGTCGGAGACCAGAACGGAGGCGGCACGAGCCTGTTCGAGCAGCGCCTTGACGCTGGCCACGGTCTCACTGGCGATTGCCGTGTCGAGCGGTCCGATGTTTGCGGCGTCGGGCGTCTTGAACATGGTGTCTGCGGCGGCAACACGCACGGCCGGGTCCTTGGCGCCGAGCGTCAGCGTGCCCAACGCATCGCGTATGACGCGACGCAGCGTGTTGTTGACCTTGATCTTGGTGATGCCGTCCTTGGCCGCCTCGCCCGACGCCTCGCCGCTCAACGGGTCGGAAAGCTGGACGCTTTCGCCCGCTTCCTTGCCGACAAACACAAGGGAATCAGCCTTGCGGACATACAGGTTGCCGTCGGCAAGTGCCGCAAGCGGCCGCTCTACCGCCGGATCGCCGGCGGCCGCCAGTTCGTGGACGACGGCCCCGATCTCGGAAAAGCCCTTGGCCGTGGCGAATTTGGCGATGATGCCGCGCAGATCGGCTTCGCCGGCGCCGGAGGACGACAGCGTCGCCAGCAGGAACAACAGCATCAAACCCGTGCGGATCAAGATCATCGGTCTCTGGTAACCCCTGAAGGTTGAAGTGGGCGTCCGGACGGCGGAGGAAGCCGTCCGGACGCGCGCGGTCATGGGCATGGACCTGAAGGTCCAGCCCGGGGAGGATCAGTTCGTGCCCTTGCCGCCGCACTTGCCGGTGGCAACATTGAAGTTGCCGCAGGACAGAGGCGCGCGCCAATCGGAGATCAGGTCCTTGGAATCAGGCAGATAGTCGGACCACTCGTCACCCATCACCAGGCCCGGCGTGCGCGACACGGTTTCGAACTGGCCGTCGGCCTGGATTTCGCCGATCAGCACCGGCTTGGTGATGTGGTGGTTCGGCATCATCGTCGAATAGCCGCCGGTCAGGTTCGGCACCGACACGCCGATCATGGCGTCGATGACCTTGTCCGGATCGGTGGTGCCGGCCTTCTCGACCGCCTTCACCCACATGTTGAAGCCGATATAATGGGCTTCCATCGGATCGTTGGTGGTGCGCTTGTCGTTCTTGATGAACTTGTGCCAGTCGGCGATGAACTTCTTGTTCTCGGGCGTGTCGACGCTCTCGAAATAGTTCCAGGCGGCGAGATGGCCGACCAGCGGCGCGGTGTCGAGACCGGCTAGCTCTTCCTCGCCGACCGAGAAGGCCATGACCGGGATGTCCTCGGCCTTGATGCCCTGGTTGCCGAGTTCCTTGTAGAACGGCACGTTGGCGTCGCCGTTGACGGTCGAGACGACGGCGGTCTTCTTGCCGGCCGAACCGAACTTCTTGATCGCCGAAACTTCGGTCTGCCAGTCGGAGAAGCCGAACGGCGTGTAATTGACCATGATGTCTTCAGCCGCCACGCCCTTGGCCTTCAGATAGGCCTCGAGGATCTTGTTGGTGGTGCGCGGATAGACGTAGTCGGTGCCTTCCAGCACCCAGCGCTTCACCGAACCACCGTCCTCGCTCATCAGATAGTCGACAGCCGGGATGGCCTGCTGGTTCGGCGCCGCACCGGTGTAGAACACGTTGCGCTCGCTTTCCTCGCCCTCATACTGGACGGGGTAGAACAGGATATTGTCGAGTTCCGAGAACACCGGCAGCACCGATTTACGCGACACCGAGGTCCAGCAGCCGAACACCGCCGCGACCTTGTCCTTGGAGATCAGTTCGCGCGCTTTTTCGGCAAACAGCGGCCAGTTGGAAGCCGGATCGACGACGACCGCCTCGAGCTTCTTGCCGAGCAGACCACCCTTGGCGTTCTGCTCGTCGATGAGCATCAGCATGGCGTCCTTCAGCGTCGTCTCCGAAATCGCCATGGTCCCCGACAGCGAATGGAGAATGCCGACCTTGATCGTGTCGTCGGCGGCCTTGACCGGAGCGGACGTCAACAGGCCGGCGGCGACCACACCAGCCGAAAACATTTTTGTTATTGTCGAGAAATTACCCCTCATATTACAGACTCCCAAGCTAGTTGATTGCACCGCAACACTACAAAGCAACCCCCATGCCAACCGCTCTGGCAATCCCGAAAGGGCACAAATAAATTATAGATATCAGCACCTTGGAATATAGGGCTTACAAAACAAAGAGAGGTGGCCAGAAATCGATTGAGGGAATTTTGCGCAGCTTGCGCAGCCTCTGCCTATTTTTCGATCATTTACCAAATCTGCCTAGATTTTGAACTCACCCGTGCCTCAGGCGACCGATGTTGCGGCGCGGTGCAAAAATAGGGCAAGCTCGCTCTTCAAGCGAGCGACGTCATGGTTTCAGGTATTTCACGTATTTTCATCGGCATACTGCTTCTGGCTGCAGCAACCGTGGCCGCGCGAGCCGATTTCAGCGACGGCAAGATGCCTGACGGCGCCTATCATTGCGAAGTGTACCTGCTTGGCATGTTCCTCAGCCTCGGCGACATCACCATCAAGGGGAACGTCTACAGCGGCCCCGTCTACGCCAGCCTCGGCGTCTTCGGCACCGCGCGGCAGGGCTACAACTACCAAATGGACGCAAACGGCGTGATCTCGTGGCTGGGGCCGCTGGGCGGATATACCGCCGGCGGCAATTCACTGTCGCTGACCCAGGCGACGCTGGACGGCGAAACAGTGCCCTCCTTCGACATCATCATGAAGCAGCCCGACGGCGCCTTCACCGCCTCGACCTGCACCAAGCAGTGAGGCGGCAAGAAAAAGGCGCGGAACCTTGCGGGTTCCGCGCCAGCAGTCCGTCGGGAGGATGTGACTAGATCGTCTTGGCCGACATCTGCGCCGCGATGTAGTCGGCCTGGCGGATCGCGAGCGACACGATCGTCAGGGTCGGGTTTTCGGCGGCACCGGTGGTGAACTGGCTGCCATCGGACACGAACAGGTTCTTGATGTCGTGCGCCTGGCCGTGCTTGTTGACGACGCCGTCTTCCGCTTTCTCGCTCATCCGGTTGGTGCCGAGATTGTGGGTCGACGGATAGGGCGGCGTCGGGAAGGTGCGGGTGGCGCCGACCGCATCATAGAGTGCCGTAGCCTGCTTGTAGGCGTGGTTACGCATCGCGGTGTCGTTCGGATGGTCGTCGAAATGCACGTCGGCGATCGGCATGCCGTGCGCGTCCTTCTCGTCGGCATGCAGCGCGATGCGGTTCTCCGCGCGCGGCATGTCCTCACCGACGATCCAAAGGCCGGCCATGTGGTCGTAGTGATCGAGTGCTGTGGTGAACGAGCGCCCCCATGCGCCCGGATCAAGAAACGCTGCCATGAACGGCAGGCCGAGCGACAGCGTCTCGAACTCGTAGCCACCAACGAAACCGCGCGATGGATCATGCCGCGCCTCGTCGCGGATGATGCCGGCCATGGTCGTGCCGCGATACATGTGCACCGGTCTGTCGAAGATGGCATAGACCGAGCCGGTGGTGTGACGCATGTAGTTCTTGCCGACCTGACCCGACGAGTTGGCAAGCCCATCGGGGAATTTCCCCGACGCCGAATTGAGCAGCAGCCGCGGGCTCTCGATCGAATTGCCGGCAACCGCGACGATGCGCGCCTTCTGCTCCTGCAGCTTGCCGTCTTTGTCGGCGTAGACAACGCCGGTCACCTTTCCGCTGGCGTCATGGTTGATCTTGATCGCCATGGCATTCGGCCTGACTTCGAGATGGCCTGTCGCCTCTCCCTTGGGTATCTCGGTGTAGAGCGTCGACCATTTGGCGCCCCATTTACAGCCCTGGAAGCAGAAGCCGGTCTGCTGGCAGGACATGCGGTCGTCGCGATCGACCGAGTTGATCGCCATGTTGCCGGTGTGGCATTCCTTGTAGCCGAGCTTGTCGGCGCCGGCCTTCAACACCTTGAAATTGTTGTTGCCCGGCAGCCGCGGCCAGTCATTGGTGCCGGTGACGCCCATCTTGGCTTCAGCCTTGGCATAGTAGGGCTCCATCTCGGCCAGCGTGATCGGCCAATCGAGCAGGTTGGCGCCTTCCAGTTTGCCGTAGGTCGACAGCCCCTTGAACTCATGCTCCTGGAAGCGCAGCGAAGCTCCGGCCCAATGCGTGGTCGAACCGCCGACCGACTTGACGATCCAGGCCGGCAGGTTGGGAAAATCCTTGGCCACACGCCAGTCGCCGGACGTGGTGCGCTTGTCGGTCCAGGCGAGCTGGCTGAACGAACCCCACTCGTCATTGATGAAGTCTTCGTATTCGTGGCGCGCGCCGGCTTCCAGGATGACGACGTCGACACCCTTCTGGGCGAGTTCGTTGCCGAGCGTGCCGCCGCCGGCGCCCGAGCCGATGATGACGACCACGCCATCGTTGTTCAGATCAAATGAAGCTGCCATGGTTTCCTCCCATGATTTCTGTTTGCGGGTTCAGGAGCGACGGGGCTCAGAGCCACTCGATGTCGTCGAAACCGCGCGCGATGTAGCCGCCCTTGGAATAGGACTCGCCCTCGTAACCGAAGATCGGCCACACCTCTTTCTGGTTGTAGAGGCTGACCACGAGGCCACCCCGAATGGCCTGGAAGAACGGCGTCGCCTCGATTTGCTTCAGCACGGCGACGCGCTGGTCCTCCCAGCCAAGGCCGCGGTAGCCGCCGTCACCGGACTTCTTGTCGAGGTCGGCGATGCCATCTTCGAGCATAGTCTTGTAGGCGGCGTCCTTGCCGGCCTGTTCGTCGTGGCCTTTCACGGCAATGGCGTAATATTTGTCCGGAACCTGATCGTGCGGATAGATGTCACGCGCCATCTGGATCAGCGTCGCCATGGTTTCGGGCTTGAGTGCCGATGTCTCCAGTCCCCAGGCATGCTCGGGGCTGATGACGGCGCTGCCTGAGATGACGAGCAGCGCGCCGATGCCGCCCCGTTTAAGAAGCTCTCGACGGGACAGCCCAGGCTTCGCGTCATAGATCGTGACCATTTTATTCCTCCCTGCTTGCTATGTGCGCTCTCTTCAGAACGCCGTTGCTGGCGCGCTGCCCCCGTCAGGGGACGGCTGCGATGTCTCCTATTGGAAGCGACCTCCGCGTTGCAGAACCTCGATCTTGTAGCCGTCGGGATCCTCGATGAAGAAAAAGCGGGCGATCAGCGATCCGTCGCGGTTGAACTCGACGATTTTCTTCGGGTTGAGCCCTAGCGCGCCGAGACGATCATGTTCGCCGTCGAGATCGACGACCGAGACCGCCAGATGGCCGTAGCCGTCGCCGAGCCCGTAAGGCTCCTGCCGATCCTTGTTCACGGTCAGTTCGAGCTCGAACCCTGCCTCGGCATTGCTG
>NZ_RZPH01000224.1:0-6941 GCF_004022825.1 Mesorhizobium sp. M7A.F.Ca.CA.004.04.2.1 | reverse complement strand
GGCCAAGGCCGCCGGCTTCGCCGTCTCGACCTATATCGGCACCGACAATGTCGCCGCCGGCGCGCTGGCCGGCGAAGAGATGCTGAAGCTGGTGCCGAAGGGCTCCAAGGTCGCGCTGGTCGCCGGCATAGTCGGCGATGTCGGCTCCAACGCCCGCATCAAGGGCTTCAAGCAGGCGGTGGAAGGTAAACTCGACATCGTGGTGATGGTCAGCGCCGACTGGGATCGCGAAAAGGCGCTGACCGCCGCCACCGATATTCTCGCTGCCCATCCGGACCTCGCCGGCTTCTTCGCCGCCAACGACATCATGGCGCTCGGCGTCGAGCGCGCCGTGCGAACCTCGGGCAAGGACGTCAAGGTGATCGGCCTCGACGGCATCGTCGACGCGCTCAAGTCGATTGCGGCAGGCGAACTCACCGCCACCGTCGCCCAATATCCCTATGTCGTCGGCGCCATGGGCCTCGAGGCCTGTGCAGTGGCGGCCAAGGGCAAGGAACTGCCGGCCAACGTGCCGGCGCCGGTGCTGTTGATCAACAAGGACAATGCCGAAGCCTCGCTGAAGAACTTCCCGCGTCCCGGCGGCGACTATCCCGATCCCTTCCGCGAGATGCTGAAGTGAGCACACCTGCAGACAACGCACCCGCCGCCCATTCGGCGGGTGCGGAGGAGAGCCGCCCCTCCCTGGCGGCTCTCCTCCTCGATCCCTCCTTCTGGGCCGACTGGGCATCCGTCGTCGGCCTGGTCGGCCTCGTCATCGTCTTCGGCATCGCCCAGCCGGTCTTTCTCAGCGTCGCCAATCTGCAGGCGCTGCTGCTGGCGGCTGCGATCCTGGTCGTGCTGTCGATCGGCCAGACCTTCGTCATCGCCACCTCGGGCATCGACCTGTCGCTAGCGGCAGCCGTCATGCTCGGCGCCATCATCCTCGGCCTCGTCAACGCCGCCGGCTACGGCATCTTTGTCGCCTGCGTGCTCGCGGTTCTCGCCACCAGCGCGGTCGGCTTCCTCAACGGGCTGATCATCACCGCAGGCAAGATCCCCGACTTCGTGGTGACGCTCGGCACGCTGTCGGGCATCACCGGCCTTGGCCTTATCCTGTCGGGCGGTGAACCGACCATGGTCGGCTCGACCTTCCTGCTCAGGCTCGCCTCGGGCTCGTTCGGACCGTTCGGTTATCCGGTCTGGGTGGCGATCGCAGCCGTCATCGTCGCCCATATCGCGCTCTACCACACGCGCTTCGGCGTGCATTTGCTGGCGACCGGCGGCCAGGCGGAAAGCGCCGGCGCGCTCGGCATCCGTACCAACCGGGTCAAGATCGCCGCCTACACGATTTCCGGTCTCTGCGCCGGCATCGCGGCCATTCTTCTGGTCGCCCGCATCGGCTCGGCCGAACCGCAGATCAACACCAGCCTGCTGCTCAATTCGGTGGCGGCGGTGGTGCTGGGCGGCGTCAGCCTGTTCGGCGGCCGCGCCAGCATTCTGGGACCGGCGATCGGCGCGCTGATGCTCACAGCACTCGTCAACGGCCTGACCTTGCTCAACGTCTCAGCCTTCTACCAACCGCTTGCCGTGGGCGCCATCGTGGTGCTGGCGGCCCTGATCATGCGATATCAGAAATGAGCGCGCTCCATCACATCCCCGCCGCTGAGGCGATCATCGCCTGCGAAGGACTGAGCAAGCATTTCGGCGGCATCCGCGCCTTCACCGACGTCGCCTTCCAGGCCCGTCGCGGCGAGGTCACCGCCGTCATCGGCGACAATGGCGCCGGCAAGTCGACGCTGATCCGCAGCCTGGTCGGCGTGCATCAGCCGGACACCGGCAATTTGTTCTTCGACGGCCGGGCGCGGCCCTTCGCCAACCCCGACGAGGCACGCAAGGCCGGCATCGAGACCGTGCACCAGAACCTGGCGCTGATCGACGAACTGACGGTCGCGCAGAACCTGTTCCTCAACCGCGAGATCGTGCGTCGCATCGGGCCGTTCGCTTTCCTCGATCGCAAGGCGATGAAGCGCGAGGCCCGTTCCATGCTGTCGCGCCTGTCGATCAACGTGCCGTCGATCAACCAGCGTGTGCGGCGCTTGTCGGGCGGCCAGCGGCAGGCGATCTCGATCTGCCGCGCTGTCGGCTCCGGCGCCAAGCTGGTGGTGATGGACGAACCGACGGCAGCACTCGGCGTGCAGGAGACCGCCAATGTCGAGGCTCTGATCCGGCGTCTGCGCGAGCAGTCGGTCTCAGTCATCCTGGTCAGCCACAATTTCGATCAGGTCCGCCGCCTGTCCGACCAGATCTGGGTGATGCGGGCGGGAAAGATGGCGGCGACCGTGCGCGCTTCCGAAACGTCCGGAAACGAGCTCGTCGCGCTGGTCACCGGCGCGGCATAGTCCTGCAGCATCAGACTTAAAATCAAAGGGAGTTCGCCTGTGGCACCAATTCGTGTCGGACTGATAGGTCTTGGAGAGGTCGCGCAGTCGATCCATCTGCCTGTGCTGGGCGATCAGCGCGACCGCTGGGTGGTCGCGGGCGTGTACGACGTGTCGCCCAGCCTGGTGTCACTCGTCACCTCCGAATTTGCGACGGCAAAGGCCTTCGACACGGCCGAGGCGCTGATTAGTTCGCCCGACATCGACGCGGTGTTCGTGCTGTCATCCGACGACACCCACAGCCGCTTCGTGCGGGCGGCGATTGCTGCCAACAAGCATATCCTGCTGGAAAAGCCCGCCTGCCTGACGGTGCGCGAAATCGACGATCTGCTGGCGCTGATGCCGGGCTACGACAAGACCCTGTTCGTCGGCTATATGCGCCGCTACGCGCCGGCCTATCTGGCGGCCAAGGACGAACTGCCGGCATACGCCGACATCACCCATGTCCGAATCTTCGACCTGATCTCGGAAGGCCGGCACTTTCTCAAGAAGAGCCAGAACGTCCTCTATCCCAACGACATAGACCCTACCCTGCTGGCGCGTGGCGCAAGCGAACGCGACGCGCTGATCCGCGAGGTGGTCGGCGCCGACGCGCCGACCGATCTGGTGCGCGCCTATCGCGGCCTGACGGCGCTTTCCTCGCATCACATTTCGGCGATGCGCGGGCTGATCGGCGAGCCGGCGCGCGTGCTGGCCGCGCACCGCACCAATGGCGGCGCCAACACATCAGTCACCTTCGACTACGGCCATTTCGCTTGTCTCTACGACGCGGTGGTCGACGATCTCGGCCTGTTCGACGCCATGATCGAGGTGCGCTCGAACACCAGGCGTGTGCGCATTCTCTACGACACGCCCTACATCCGAAGCCTGCCGACGCGGCTGGAGGTCACCGATGCCGGCCCGCTCGGCCCGGTGACGAAAACCTTCGGGCCTCTCTACGGCGATGCTTTCTCGAATGAACTCGAGATTTTCCACCGCCACATCACCGAAGGCACAAAGCCTCTGACCGACCTCGCCGATTCACGCCGCGACCTCGCGCTGATGGCCGAGATCATCGAGCGGATGAAAGAAAGTGGCGGGCGCTGAGGCGCCGCCTGCCGCCTACTTCCCACAGTGATGGTCGTTGATCTTGTTCACCGCATTCGCGTCGGGTCCGACGCGATGATAGGAGCACGCGCCGGCGGCCGTCGTCACCAACTGCTGATCGTAGTAGCGCGGGCCGCCGAACAGGATGTCGATGAGATCGCCTTCGGCGGGAACGTAGCGTTCGGATTGGACCCGGCGGTCGTGGTGCCGGTCGCCAGCGAAAGCCGGGGCGCAAGCGCTTGAGCCCATGGCGACAGCGAGAGCTAGGATCGCAACGCATTTGGTGGTCATGCCAATACCCTCCTGGCCATTCCGGAATCACACCATACATCCAAAACCGCCAGCCGGACAAAAGTTCCGGAGAAGACCGCGATAGGCTCTTGCCGAAGCCAGCTGCCTCGCTCATCCATGGTGCGTGGAAATGTGGAACCTGTGATGACCGATGCCAGCCTTCATCTCGTCGAAGCGACGATCGACCAACTGCGCCGCGCGCTTGATGACGGCACCGTCACCAGCGTCGAACTGGTCGGGGCTTATCTCAGGCGCATCGGGCATTTCGACCGCCACGGCATCAGCCTCAACGCCGTCCCAGTGCTCAACCCTGACATGTTTAAGGAGGCGGCAGCCTCCGACCGGCGCCGAAGCAATGGCGCCGTGCTCGGACCGCTCGACGGCATCCCCTACACCGCCAAGGACAGCTACAAGGTGTCAGGCCTGACGGTGGCCGCCGGTTCGCCCGCCTTCGAGCATCTCATCGCCAATGAGGACGCCTTCACCATTGCCCGGCTGCGCGCCGGCGGCGCCGTGCTGATCGGGCTGACCAACATGCCGCCAATGGCCAATGGCGGCATGCAGCGCGGCGTCTACGGTCGCGCCGAGAGCCCCTACAATGGCGACTATCTGACCGCCGCCTTCGCGTCGGGCTCGTCCAATGGCTCCGGCACGGCGACGGCGGCCAGCTTCTGCGCCTTCGGGCTTGGCGAAGAAACCTGGTCGTCCGGCCGCGCGCCGGCCACCAACAATGCACTGGTCGCCTACACCCCGTCGCGCGGCGTCATTTCGGTGCGCGGCAACTGGCCCCTTGTGCCGACCATGGATGTCGTGGTGCCGCACGCGCGGACAATGCCCGACATGCTCGAACTGCTCGATGTGATCGTCGCCGACGATCCCGAGACGCGAGGCGATTTCTGGCGCGCGCAGCCCTGGGTCAAGCTGCCGAAAAGCTCCGACGTGCGGCCGCCCCGCTATACCGACCTCGCACTGGCGGGGTCGTTGAAAGGCAAGCGGCTCGGCGTGCCCAGAATGTATATCGGCCGCGACAGCGAGGCCGATGCGCCGATCGAAACCCGCGCCTCGGTGCTTGCCCTTTGGCAACAGGCAGCGGCCGATCTCGCGCGGCTTGGCGCCGAGGTGGTCGAGGTCGATTTTCCCGTCGTTTCCAACTATGAGCGCGACCGCCCCGGCGCGCGCACCATGGTCGAGCGCGGGCTGATGCCCCAAGAGTTCGCCGAGCGCGAACTCTGGGATCTCTGCATCTGGGGCTGGGACGACTTTTTGCGCGCCAATGCCGACCCGTCTTTGCCCGATCTCGTCTCGGTCGACGGCCCAAAGATCTTCCCGCAGCCGCCGGGCACGCTGCCCGACCGCTATGAGGGCGGCTTCGACCTGAGGGAATATGTCGAGCGGGCGCGGTCCGGCGTCACGCCCGTCACGGAAATCCCGACGATTGAAGAAGGCCTGAAGGGCCTCGAAGCGACAAGGCGGATCGATTTCGAGGACTGGCTGGACGCCCATGGCATCGACGCCGTGGTGCTGCCCGCGGCCGCCGATGTCGGACCGGCCGATGCAGACATCGACGAGGCGTCCGCCGCCCTTGCCTGGCGCAATGGCACCTGGGTCGCCAACGGCAATCTGGTCTGGCGCCATTTCGGCATCCCCACCGTCACCGTGCCGATGGGAACCATGGCCGATATCGGCATGCCGGTCGGCCTGACTTTCGCCGGCAAGGCCTATGATGATGTCAGGTTGTTGCGCATGGCCGGCGATTTCGAACAGTCGACCCGGCGCCGCACCCTGCCCCCACGCACGCCGGAACTGACTGAAGATGTATTTTCCCGCCGGCCCACGCAAACCGGTGACGGCAAGGCACCTCCGCTCGTCATCGCGCTTGCCGCCGAGACGCGCACGACGGGCGATCAGGACGAGATCACCATCACGCTCGAACTGCCGATCGACGCCGAGGCGGAAAACGCCAGTGTCAAGGTGCATGTCAACGGCGAGCCTGTCGCGATGCAGCGAAGCGGAGCGCGCTCCTGTGGACAGGCATTGGTTCCGGCCGCAGAGCACCAGCGGTTCCACAGCGTCTGGCGTGGCTCGTATGGCTCGATCGTGACGGCTATTGTGCGGCTGGAGGATGGGCGCAGCGCCGGCGCCTATCTGGTAACCGGAGGGATTGGATGAACGCCAGCCGCTAGGAAGGCAGCGAAGTCAGCCATTCTTCCCAAAATTCCTGCTGCATATGGACGAAAACCGGAACCACGTCGACGCCATCATCAAATATGTCGACCAGATCGCTCTCTTGCGGAAATCGCCCCGTCTTCACCTTGCAGGCTATCAATCCGCGACTTTTCTCCATCACGGTATTTTCCGGATAAACATTGGCGCTTGCTCCGTAACAGAAGGGTAGCAGGCCATCGACTTCGAGTGCCTGACGGATTTGGAACAGAGCCTCGAAAAAGTCTTCCTCTTCTGCCTCGATCACCTTGTCCCGATAACTGCATTTCAAATTGCAGGCAGCGCCGTTCACGTGCAGCGTGAACACAGCTTGCTCGTCGTCACCAACGGAACCTGCGCCGATCAGAAAAACAGTACGCTGATGGTCCATCTCATCCCCCTCGCCATGTGACGGGATGGTAGTACGACAACGGCCGCTTTTCCAGCATGGCAGGGATTGGGACGGCCGCACTCCCTCCCGTCGTCATCCGCTGGCCGGGCGTCCCGCCGCAAAGGCAAGGTCCCGCCGAATGGCGTCCAATTTGTCTTGCGCCAGACCGGCAAGCAGCTTTTCATCGAGGTAGCCTGCTCGGATGAGATGAGCGAAGACATAAAGGAGCTGCGAATAGCGGTAGTCGAACGTCCGATCGATATCCCGCCGCTGTTCACGCAAATAGGCTTCCAGCTCCCACATCTGGGAGGGAACCGTCACCGCACTGGCCTTGCTCTTGAATTCGGCCATCGTCTTTGCGAGGGCCGCCTCAAGAGCCTTATCGAAGGCGTGGCGGGCGAGCTTCTTTTCGGAAGCGGACCAACTGAAATCGTTCACTGGATATCTCCGTAGATGTCCTGTGAATTCCACCAGATTTTCACGAACTTCGCCTGCTGCTACCCCCGAGCCGCCCAAAGCAAACCCCGCTCCACCATCAGCGCCATGTCCGGCAC
>NZ_RZPH01000223.1:0-6967 GCF_004022825.1 Mesorhizobium sp. M7A.F.Ca.CA.004.04.2.1 | reverse complement strand
CATATAGTACGTGAGCACCGGAAGCGCAGGTGACGCCTTCAGATGGCCGCAGGAGTAGAGTTTCCAAACGGGCTCGCTAATTAATCAAGCCGGCGTGCTTCATAGCCGCATCGATCTTGTCGGCAGTCGACTGTTCGATCGTCACCAGCGGCGAGCGCAGCACGTTTTCGACCTTGCCTAGCTTCGACAGCGCATATTTGGCGCCGGAAACGCCAGGCTCGATGAAGATCGCCTTGTGCAGCGGCAGCAGGCGATCCTGCAGATCCAGCGCCCTGACGCTGTCGCCGGCAAGCGTTGCCTCCTGGAATTCGGCGCAGAGCCGCGGCGCGACGTTCGACGTCACCGAAATACAGCCGACGCCGCCATGGGCGTTGAAGCCGAGCGCCGAAGCGTCCTCGCCCGAAAGCTGGATGAAATCCTTGCCGCACGTGGCGCGCTGCTCGGAGACCCGTTCGACCTTGCCGGTGGCATCCTTGACGCCGACAATATTCTTGAAGTCGTGCGCGAGCCGGCCCATCGTCTCCGGCATCATGTCGATGACCGAGCGCGGCGGGATATTGTAGATGATGATCGGCAGCTTGGTCGCCTTGGCGACCGCCGCGAAATGCTCGTAAAGACCGCGCTGTGTCGGCCTGTTGTAGTAGGGTGTGACGACGAGGGCGGCATCGGCGCCGGCCTTCTCGGCATACTGCACGAGGCCGACTGCTTCCTCGGTGTTGTTGGAGCCGGCGCCGGCGACGACCGGAACGCGGCCCTTGGCCACCTCGATACACACCTTGACGACCTGGCGGTGCTCGTCATGCGACAGCGTCGGCGACTCGCCGGTGGTGCCGACCGGCACCAGGCCCGTCGTGCCCTCTGAGAGTTGCCATTCGACGAACGCGCGAAAGGCTTTCTCGTCGAAACGCCCGCTCTTTTCGAACGGTGTCACGAGCGCAGTAAGCGAGCCTCTCAGCATATCGTCCAACTCCTTGGGACTTGTTTGTTCATGCATGCCGTTGCCCCAAAACCGGTATTCACTTTGGGGCGACATGCATCGGTGCTTTATCGTGCGCGCCTTCTAGCCGAAAGCGAAGCGGCGCACCATAGTCTCGACATGGTTGCGCGGCAAGCATTGCCATGGTGCCAGCAAGCGCAATTCGAACGGCCTCGCTAACCCTTTGTTTACGAGCTCTTCACGACCTAAGTTTAGGCTTCGAGGCATCTTCGCCTGCTTGGGGAATGCCAGGACAAGGAAAGACTTAAGGATCATGCCGGGCGGTCGGTCTCATATTCTCGCGCTGCTTGGCGCCACGCTCGCGCTGATGCCGGGCATGGCGATCAGCGGTAGCGTGGACGTACGGGTCACCTCAGCCATTCCGATGCCAGGCGCGGCAATTGCGCTGCCAGACCTGCAGGATAGGACGCGACAGGCGCCCTTGCCTGACGTCGCCCCCCTGAAAAGCGGGCTGGATGCGTTGGCGGCGGGCGATAGTCCCCGCGCTCGTGGAGTGCGCAATGCCCTTCCGGCTCAGTCGCTCGACCAGCATATCCTTGCCTGGGCGATCGCGCTTTATGGCGGCGACAAGGTTCCGAGCGGCGATATCACTGCTGCGGCCAAGATGCTGCCCAATTGGCCGGGCACCGTCGCCCTGCGCAGGAACAGCGAGCGCGCACTCTATCGCGAGAACCCTGCCCCCGACATCGTTATCAGGGCGTTCGACGGCAGCCAGCCGCAGACATTCGAAGGTGTGATGGTTCTTGCCCGCGCCTATGTGGCGTCAGGCAATATCAAGGCGGCACGTTCGGTGCTGTCGCCCTTCTGGCGCACCGCGATCCTGGAGGCCAGGGACGAGGCGGCGCTGATCAAGGAATTCGGCAGCTTGATCCCGGCCACCGACCACCGTTTTCGCATGGAGCGCATGTTCTATGCCGACCGCGCGAATTCCGCCTTGCGCGTCGCCGGCCTGGCCGGCGCCCAGCAACTCGCCGAGGCCTGGGCGGCGGCCGACAAAGGCGACAAGAACGCGCCCAAGCTGCTGAAGGCCGTGCCGGCAATGCAACGTTCGGCCGGCTACTTCTTCGCGCAGGCCGAATATCTGCGCAAGCAGGAGGATTTTGCCGGGGCCGCCGCCATTGTGATGCAGGCGCCGACCGATCGCGACGCTCTCGTCGATCCGGATGCCTGGTGGGTCGAGCGCCGGGTGTTGTCGCGCGAACTGGTAGACCAGGGCGACATGAAGACCGCGTACAAGATCGTCGCCACACACGCCGCCGAAAGTGCCGCCAATGCGGGAGACGCCGAATTCCATGCTGGCTGGTATGCGCTGCGCGGCCTGAACGACCCAAAAACCGCGGCCAGTCATTTCGCTCGCATCGCGGACCTCGCCCAGGGGCCGATGACGCTGTCGCGCGCCTATTACTGGCTCGGCCGTGCCGCGGAAGTCGGTGGTCCGGGCAATGCAAAGGACTATTTTGCGCGCGCCGCTGCCTATGGCACGACATTCTACGGTCAGCTTGCCGCCGAACGCGTGGGCCGGCAGGCGCTGAACATCGCCTACCCCTCGCCAAGTGCAGCCGACCGGCAGAATTTTGCCGGCCGCGAGGCCGTCAGCGCCATCAAGCGGCTGCAGGAGGCGGGCTACGACCGCTATGCCGAGACGCTCTATCGCGACCTTGCCGGGCAGTTGACCAGTCCGGGCGAACTGGCGCTGCTGGCTGTCCTTGCGGAAAAGCAAGGGAACCATTTCATGGCGCTGAAAATCGGCAAGATCGCCGGGGCGCGTGGCATCGATGTCGGCGCATTGTCGCATCCGCTCGGCGTCATTCCCGATTCGGCCGACATTTCCGGCTCGGGCAAGGCCCTGGCCTATGCGATCGCCCGTCAGGAAAGCGAATTCAACATCGGCGCCGTGTCCAGCGCCGGCGCGCGCGGGCTGCTGCAGCTGATGCCGGGAACCGCAAGGCAACTGGCGAAGAAGGCCGGGCTGCAGTTTTCGCAAACACGGCTGACCACCGATGCCGGCTACAATGCGACGCTTGGCTCAGCCTTCCTCGGCGAACAGCTCGATCGCTTCAACGGCTCCTACGTGCTGACCTTCGCCGGCTACAATGCCGGCCCCAACCGAGCCAGCCAGTGGGTGGCCAGATATGGCGACCCGCGCGGCAAGGACATCGACGCGGTCGTCGACTGGATCGAGCGGATTCCCTACACGGAAACAAGGAGTTACGTTCAGCGCGTGATGGAGAATTACGAGGTCTACAAGATGCGTATTTCGGGCAAATACGACATTGTCGGGGATCTGGTGAACGGGCGGAGTTGAGGGGATAAGGACAGGCAAGCCAAAGGCTGGCGCTCTACGGCGCCCCCCTCTGTCCTGCCGGACATCTCCCCCTCAAGGGGGGAGATTGGATGTCACCTCGGCTTTCGCCAATTGTCAGCGTCAAAGAAATCGCGCCGCCAATGAAGCCACTGATCTCCCTCCTTGAGGGGGAGATGTCCGGCAGGACAGAGGGGGGCGCTGTCACTCCAACGTCTCCAAGATGGCATCCTTCTATTTGACCATCCCTACCCTCGCCTGTAGCAGTCGGGATGATCCGGTCAGGGGAACCCCTTTCAAATGTCAAACGACCCAGGCTTCTCCGACTTCTTCTACAGCGCACCGGATGGGCTGAAGCTCCATGCTCGCATCTACGGTGAGGCCAATAGCGGATCCTGGCCGGTTGTCTGCCTGCCTGGCCTGACCCGCAACGCCAGGGATTTTCACGAGCTGGCGCTCTATCTGTCGACGCATGCGGCAACTCCGCGCAAGGTAATCGCCTTCGACTACCGTGGGCGCGGGCAGTCAGCCTATGATCCCGACGCCAAAAACTACAATGTCGGCGTGGAGGCTGGCGACATCCTAGCCGGGCTGACGGCGTTGAACATCGGAGAAGCGGCCTTCATCGGCACCTCGCGCGGCGGGCTGATCATCCATGTGCTCGGGATGATGCGGCCATCGGTCCTGAAAGCCATTGTTTTCAACGACATCGGACCGCTGATCGAGACGGCCGGACTTGCCCATATCCAGTCCTATCTCGAGCGCGACCCGGCACCGAAAACCCGCCCAAAGGCAATTGCCGCCCAGCGCAGCGTGCATGGCGAAGACTTCTCCGCCCTTGCCGGCGCCGACTGGGACCGGATGATATGGGCTCTCTACCGCGAAACGGATGATGGGCTGATGCCGGATTTCGATCCGAAGCTGGTGGATACCGTGGCGAGCCTCGATCTGACGCAGAAGCTGCCTGATCTATGGCCTCAATTCGAGGCGTTGGCCGCCATCCCGTTGCTCGCCATACGTGGTGCCAATTCGAGATTGCTGTCCATAGACACGCTCAACCAGATGAGAGAGCGCCATTCCATGATGGAGACGATCACTGTCGAGGGCCAGGGCCATGCGCCATTCCTCGAGACCGGCAGCCTACCGGGCGACATAGCCGCTTTTCTCGACCAAGCCGAGCGGAAGAATATCCCGAAGTAAATCCCATGACCAAACAAGGTCACGGGATAGCTATGATAGTATAGGTGGAGATTCTTTAGCCTACTTGGCCTTTGAACTTTTCCGAGCCGCTTTCGGCGACTCCTTTGCGGCGGCGGCTGCCTCATCCTTCTTTTTCCGCTCTGCCGTCGGCGACGAAGGCGTCGTCACGGGCGAAGAAAACACGGAGCCTTCAGCGCGATTGCCGCCCGGCTGAGTCGATCGAGGTGTTTCCAGCACGATGACACAGCCATCGAGATCGTTGGTGGCCAGATGCGCGTAGCGCATGGTCATCGACAACGTCTGGTGGCCGAGCCACATCTGCACGCGCCTGATGTCGATGCCGCCCTGGACAAGGCGCGAGGCGCAGGTATGGCGCAGTATGTGCGGCACCACCTGGTCGTCTGCGCCAAGTCCGACTTCGGCCTTCGCGTCGTTCCAGATGGCACGAAACTGTGCCTGGCTAAGCTTTGTGAACGGTCCCTTGGGCCGACGGCCTTCGGTGGGCGGCAGTTTGATGACCTCCTTGACCCGCTCGGTCATCGGAATGGTGCGGCTGCGGCCGGATTTGGTGATCCAAAAGGAGACGCGATGCTCCTGGATATCGTTCCAGATCAGCCCAAGCGCCTCGCCGAGACGGCATCCGGTGTCGACCAGGAAGACGGAAAGCCTGTAGGCATCCTCGCTGCGGCTCTTGATGGCGGCGAACAGGCGCGCCTCTTCGTCCCTTTCGAGGAAGCGAATCCGACCCGCCCGCTCCTTCTGGCGGCGGAACTCGGGCAGGCTGTGGATATCTCCCATCTTGTGAGCCTTGCGCAGCAGTTTGCTGAGGGCAGCCATCTTTCGATTGATGGTTGCGTTGCTGTTGCCGCGCTGGCGCAAGGTGCCGATAAGGTTGTCCAGGGTACTTTGGTCAAAGGCGCTGAAACGCTCCCCAAGGAGGATCTCGTCTATTTCGCCGATGAACGAGCTGACATTATACTTATGCCGCCCATCATCCCATAATATGTCCCGATATGCTGAAAAAAGATCTCCGACCCGATGCGACTTTACTTCTCTAATCTTATTGTAGGTGTATCGAATCTTCGGACTTTGAGAAGAAAACATCGAAAAATGATCAGAGGACTCGCCCTCTTGAATCGCTTCGTTCGTCATCATTTGCCACACCCCCGAGTGGGATAGGTCAGCCCTACCCGCTTGGAAGCGTCCTTTCAAGAGATTTTAATCACGCAGTTGTGATTTCATCCGCCCATCAGCGGATCCCACGAAACCACTCCACGGATTTATTCAGCTACCGTTACCCCCATCCTTCTGTTTGCCTTGATCCAGTCGCGAAAACAAAAACAGCCCGGGCGTTGTGCGCCCGGGCTGGATTTCACCTGTAAGGAACCAGCCCTTAGAACGAGCGCTGGAAGCGGAGGATACCGCCGATGTTGCTTTCCTTGTCGGCGCTGGTCCAGTTGGACGCAGGGTAGCTGCCGGCATTGAGGTAGTCGACTTCGGCCGTGATCGTGAAGCCTGGAACCACGTCGTAAGCGATGTTCGCCGCGATGCCGAGGTTTTCGTCTTCATCATACGACACCTGGGCGTTGAACGAGGTCTTCTCGTTGAACTTGTAGGTGCCACCGCCCCAGACTGCCCAGTTGCCGCCCCAGAGCTTGTACATGCCGCGGCCACCGGCCGGGAGAGCATAAGTGCCGTCATTGTAGTTGTCGTCGGTGCCGTAGCCACCCATGATGAACAGCGAGAGTTCGTTCGAAACGTTGACGTCCAAGCGAACCTTGCCAGCGACTTCTTCATAGTTGCTGTCATACGACACAACGCCGGTGATCGCGCCCCAACCCTGCGTCCACTTCACACCGCCGACGACATGCGGAACGTAGCTGTCGATCGTGAAGTCGCCATAGCCTTCTTCGAGCGAGACGACGGCCGAGAAGCCGTTGCCTGCATCGAAGTAGTACTGGATGACATTGGTGTCGAAGCCGCCGTAGGGGACCAGCGTATCCTGGATGACGTTGCCGGCATAGCCGATGAACGTATCGAAGGCCGATTCGTCTTTACCGACACGGAGACCACCGAGCTGGATCCAGGCGAAGTTCAGCGAGACGCCCTTGTTGTAGGCGTTGCCAGAGTAGGTGTCGTCGCTAAATCTCGTGTTGCCGAAGTTGAAGCGGGTTTCGGTGTAGGTCTTCAACGTGCCGAGCTCGGTTTCCTGGCCGGTCCAGGTCTTCAGCGTGAAGCGGGCGTTCTTCTGCCAGGTATCGTTGACTTCACCGTCTTCTTTGTCCCGGGCCCAGGCACCATCGAACGAGCCGACGTCGCCAGCGCCGATATCATAACGGACATAGCCGCCGATGCGCAGGCAGGTTTCGGTGCCGGGGATGTAGAAGTAGCCAGCGCCGTAGACGTCGCAGATCTTGACGTATTCAGCGGGTTCCGGCTCGGCGACGACGACGGCGTCGGCGGCGCGC
>NZ_RZPH01000222.1:0-6979 GCF_004022825.1 Mesorhizobium sp. M7A.F.Ca.CA.004.04.2.1 | reverse complement strand
ATCGAGATGATCCGCGAGTCGGTGGATTTCTGGGCCCCTCATATCGACAGCGGTCGCGACAGTCTCAAGCCCCGGACCTGAGCGAATACGTCGCCCGAAAGCCGGCTTCGGCCGCAAAAGTATCGAAGGAGAAGAAGAATGGCCCCATATTGGGTCGGCACGAGCTGGAAGATGAACAAGACGCTGTCGGAGGCGTTGCAGTTCGCCGATGCGCTGGCGGCCTTTGTGCCCGATTTCGATCTGGCAATACAGCCCTTCGTCATTCCGCCGTTCACCGCAGCGCGCCAGGTCAAGGCCGCGCTGGCCAACACCCGCGTCAAGATCGGTGCCCAGAACATGCATTGGGCCGATGCTGGCGCCTGGACGGGGGAGATCTCGCCGGTGATGTTGAAAGATTGCGGGCTGGATGTGATCGAACTCGGCCATAGCGAGCGCCGCGAGCATTTCGGCGAGGCCGATGCGACTGTGGGACTAAAAACGGCGGCCGCTGTCAGGCACGGTTTCGTGCCGCTGATCTGCGTCGGCGAGACGCTGGCTGAGCGTGAATCAGGCCGCGCCGAGGCGGTGCTGACGGCACAGGTTCTCGGCGCGCTGCAAGAGCTGAGCGGCGATCAACTGAAGGCGGAAATCCTCTTTGCCTACGAGCCCGTCTGGGCAATCGGCGAGAAGGGCATTCCCGCAAGCGCCGACTATGCCGACAGGCAGCAACAGCTGATCAAGAAGGTTGCCGCCGACCGGCTGCCGATTGCTCCACCTGTGCTTTATGGTGGCAGCGTCAATCCAGGCAACGCGGCCGAACTCATCGGCCAGCCGCATATCGATGGCCTGTTCATCGGCCGCTCGGCGTGGCAAGCGGAAGGCTATATCGACATTCTGAAAAAGGCGTCGGCCGCCATCGCGCGCTGACTGCCAAAAGACCTAGCAAAGGAGCTCATCATCATGAAGATCGCACTCGGAGCCGACAGCGCCGGCAAGCCGCTGCTCGACGTCATCGCCAAGCATCTCGCCACCAAGCCGGAACTGCAGGTCGTCGACCTAAGCCAGGCCGGATTCTACGCCGATATCGCCGCCTCGGTCGGCCACGAAATTCTCGACGGCAATTACGACCGGGCCATCCTGTTTTGCGGCACCGGCATCGGCGTCAGCATCTCCGCCAACAAGGTCCCGGGCATTCGCGCCGCATTGACCCACGACACCTATTCCGCCGAGCGCGCCGCCAAGTCCAACAACGCCCAGATCATCACCATGGGCGCCCGCGTCATCGGTCCCGAACTAGCGAAATCGATCGCCGACGCATGGTTGGCCTCGGAGTTCGATCCGAATGGCCCCTCCGCCACAAACGTGCAGGCCATCGACAAGCTCGACGCCAAGCGCTGAAAGACGCGGGGAACCCGTTACTGAGTTAACTGGTCAAGGCGACCCGCATCGCCTCGATCACGGTAACGGCGGACGCTGCGCCCGGGTCCATGTGGCCAAGCGAGCGTTCGCCGAGGCGCGATGCCCGGCCTTTCGTGGCGACCATCGACTTAGTCGCCTCCGCGCCTGCGTTTGCCGCTTGTGCAGCAGCTTCGAGACTGCCCGCCAGATCCTTGCCGGAGGTCAGCGCTTCGCCCGCTGCCTGCGCAGCCGGCGCCCATGCATCGATCATCGTCTTTTCGCCAGGCTCGGCCTTGCCGCGATCCTGAATGCCCTTGGCCATAGCCTGGAACAGGGCGACCACGTCCGAATCGTCGAGCGTCGTCTTGCCCTTGACGGCTGCCGCGCCCCGCATGAACGCGGTCGCATAGAGCGGCCCGGAGGAAGCGCCGACGGCATTCAGGAACGATTTGGCAGCGGTGTTCAGCAAGGTGGTCGGGTCGGTTGCCTCTGCATCCAGTGCGGCGACGGCATCGCGTGCAGCGGAAAATCCAAGCTCCATCGCGATGCCGTGGTCGGCGTCGCCGATAACCCCGTCAAGCGCGCACAGTCGGTCCCGGTCGGCGGACATGGCGGTTGCGATCGCCGCGAACATCGCGACA
The DNA here is from genome assembly GCF_004022825.1 of Mesorhizobium sp. M7A.F.Ca.CA.004.04.2.1. NCBI lineage: Bacteria > Pseudomonadati > Pseudomonadota > Alphaproteobacteria > Hyphomicrobiales > Phyllobacteriaceae > Mesorhizobium > Mesorhizobium sp. M7A.F.Ca.CA.004.04.2.1. The sequence goes on along the minus strand of NZ_RZPH01000222.1, from coordinate 4,961 downwards.
AGGTGGGCGGTGTCGATTGTCGTCATGTCTTAGTCCTTGCCACAGAAGTGGGTTTAGCCGGCGCGAAACATGGCGCAGTCGCAGGGGTGATCCAGCATCGTCTGCAACTCGCCGTCGAGTTGGTGCAGCGTGATCGATGCACCAGCCATTTCGAGCGAGGTGCAGTAATTGCCGACCCAGCTTGCGTGTATGGACACACCGATCTCATCGAGCCTCTGCTTCACGCGCCGGTTCATGATGTAGAGTTCCATCAGCGGCGTTGAGCCCAGCGAATTGACGAGCACCGCGACCTTGTCGCCGCGCGTAGGCGCCATCTCGTCGAGGATCCTGTCCAGCATCTCGTCGGTGATCTCGTCGGCTGTTTTCAACTTTTCGCGCGCGATGCCCGGCTCGCCATGGATGCCCATGCCGATCTCCATCTCGTCCGGCCCGATCTCGAAATTCGGCCGGCGGGTCTGCGGCAGCGAACAGGGCGACAGCGCCACGCCCATGGTGAAGGTGTGGTCGTTGGCCTTGCCGGCGATGCGCTCGCATTCGTCGAAGGACAGCATCCGGTCGCAGGCGGCACCGGCCGCCTTAAAGATGAAGAAATTGCCGGCGACGCCGCGCCTCTTGTGCCGCTGGTCGCGCGGTGCCGAGGCGACGTCGTCGGTGCTCAGCACCGTGCGCACCTCGATGTCGTCCATGGCGGCCATCTCGGCCGCCATGTCGAAATTCATCACGTCGCCGGCATAGTTGCCGTACATGAACAGCACGCCGGCGCCGCCGCTGACTGCCTTTGCGCATTCGAGGATCGGGTCCGGCGGTGGCGAGGCGAAGACATTGCCGATGGCCGCCGCATCGGCCAATCCCTTGCCGACGAAGCCAAGAAAGCTCGGCTCGTGGCCCGAGCCGCCGCCAATGACGAGGCCCACCTTGCCCTGGCGCGGTCCGTCGCAGGCGATGATGGAGCGTGGGCTACCCTCCACGCTTTTGAGATGGCGGGGATGGGCTGCCAGGATGCCTTCCAGCATCTCGTCGACGGCGCGGTTGCCGGCATTGATGATCTTCTTGGTCTGCACCCGGCATCCTCCCGATTTCGGCATTTTCGCAGATAATACCGGGTGTTACCGGGATTTCCACCCGGCAAGGAGCATTTCGTGCGCAGAGGTGTTCCCGCAGGCTATCACCTGGACGTAGGCGTTAGTTGTTTCAACCGCCGAGGCCGTCGCGGATGGCTGAGAAATAGCGATCGGTTCCGACCTGGCCGCCCTTGAGCGCGACCTCCAAGCCGTCGATCGCCTTGACGCGCGCGTGAGCAACGCAGAGCGGCGAACCCGGCGAAGCGGGCAGCGGCATGCGGATTGTCAGGGCATCGACACCCATCTCGCCCAGCGCGTGGCTCGACGTATCGCCGCCGGCAATGACCACGCGCCGCAGGCTCTGTTCGATCGTCAGGCTGCGAAGGATTTCTCCGAGTCCGCGGCCAAGCCTGTGGCGGGCGCCTTCCTGCCGGTCGATTTCGGCGCCCCTGTCGGCAGTGGGACCAAGCGCGGTGTAGAGGATGACGCTGCGCCCGGCTTGCAGACTGGCACGGCCGCTTGCCGTTGCGCGCGTGATCGACTGCTGCGAAGCCTCCGAAACCAGTTCGACCGGGTCGACCTCGATGCCGTCGAAACCGTCGGTCAGGGCATGCCGGATCTGCCGTTCCGTGGTCGGCGAGCAACTGCCCGACACGACGGCTATCCGCTCGGCTGCGCCCGGTGGCGTGAAGCCATGTCCGGCGCCGACAATGCCATTCGACGCCCATTCGGCCAGCAACGCATACTCGACCCCGGACGAGCCGACGACAAAAGAACCGCCGGGCTTGCGAACGCGCCACAGCTCCTTGCCGGCAAGGGCCTGGGTTTCCAGATTGTCGACATCGACAAGCACGATGCCGGTGCCGTTTCCGATCATGCGATCGAACGCCACCGACCGCGACGCCGACTGCAGCGTCGCAAGGTCGACCAGCCCCGAGCTCAGCGCCGTCTGCCGCGACAGATGGATCAGCAGGTCCGACTCATCCATCGGCGTCGTCGGGTGGCGGCTCATCACCGGGTGGCGGTCGATGCGGAAATATTGGTCGCGATAGGCGGCGAACAGGTGGCCGAAGGCGGTGTAGCGCTTGAGCTGCGGCGCGCCGACCAGCAGCGGCACGCTGGCTTGCGCGAACACCGAGCGGCCGATCTCGGTGGCCCGGCCGATGCTGCCGATCGTCGGGCTGGAATCGAAGGTCGAGCAGACCTTGTAGTGACAAATCTCGGCATTCAGTGTCTTCAGCCAGGCAAAGGCATCGCGCAGGTATGTGTCCATCCATCGCGGTGTCTCGCTGCGGCTGGTGCCGGCGAGGCCGATCGCCCGGCAATGGGCAAATCGTGAAAGCAAGGCATCGTCCGGCTGGCGCATGAACAGCACGGTCGGCACACCACCGAGCTCGAGCGCCTCCATCACATCGGTCGAGCCGGTCAGGTCGTCGCCGTAATAGCTGAGAAGCAGGTCCTGCATCGTCTCAGGCTGCCTTGCCGTCGCCGAATTTTTCGATCGACCGCGCCAGTTCGGGATGGTTCAGGGCGAAGTCCGCCAGCGGAATGCCGTCGACCGCCGCTTGCCAGGCCTGCTGCACGGCGCGCACACCGGCGCCCGGCCCGTCCGGATGGCTGACGATGCCGCCGCCGCAGAGATAGAGAAGATCGACGGTCCGTCCGGTCCGCGCATATGTCTCAGGAGCCTGGCCACCCCACTGGCCAGAGCCCGCCACCGGCAAGGCGCAGTCCTCGGGTGAAAAGATCGGTGTCGTCACCGCCTTGAACGATTCGACGAAAGAGTCGTCCGGCTCCCAGTATTTCGAGGCGATGCCGTTGATCTGGAACTGGTCGACGCCGAGCAGTCGCCAGAATTGCTGCCAGACCTTGAAGTCCATGCCTAGCCCGGGGTGCCGGGTGAGGATGTCCCAGCCGTTGCGGTGAGCATGCAGCACCAGACTGGAGCGCTTCCTCAGGAACGCCATGCCACCGAAGCCGATCGAATTGATGTTGATGACAGCGCAATTGCCGCCAGCCTTCGCCACCATATCGTGGTTGCGCATCATCTCATCGGGGTCGGCATGCGAGATGCCGAAGGCATACATCACCTTCTTGCCGGTCTTCTGCTCGTGGTCGAGGATCAGCGGCACGATCGCCTTCACTCGTTCCGACAGGGGCGAATAGGCCGGGCTCATCAGCTTCTCGTCGTCCTTGATGAAGTCGACACCGGCGGCGATCAGTTCCGCCACCATTGCGGCCGTCTCATGTGGCCGCAAGCCCAGCGCCGGCTTGACGATCGTGCCGATGATCGGACGGTCCATCACACCAGTCAGCCGGCGGCTGCCGGCGACACCGAACTGGGGGCCGGGATGCGCGCCGCGATACTCCTCCGGCAATTTCATGTCGACGATGCGAATCCCGGTGAGGCCCTTGATCGAATAGGTGCCACCGATGGCAATGGTCATCAGTGCCGAAAGGTCGGTGCCGATGGCATCGAATGGAAAGGCGATATCGATATCGGCGCGCCTGAACGGCCCGTTGCCGCTGTCGGGAAGCGACGGCCGCTCGGCATCGGCCAGAGGCCGTATCGCCAGCACGCGCGCCGCCACCCGGGCTTTCAGTTCCTCGGTCTCGCCGGGCAGCGCGACGAAGGTGCCGGTCGACTGATCGCTGGCGATCTTGGCCGCCAGCGCTTCGATGCTTCCAGGCGTTTCGATGCGGTAGGTGAGGGTTATCATGGTCCGCTGTCTCAAGCCGAGGCGTTCGAAAAAGGTTCACTGGTGTTTCAAATCTGGTATAATGAGTACATAAGTATTGCAAGCCATATCCGGCAGTCGGATCGACAGACGGCAATTCCGGGAATTGTGGCGGCAGTGTTAGATAGGGCCGGGTCAAGGGAGTGATTCGCGACGATGAACCGTTCGGAACCGATTGTCCGGCGCAAGCTTTCCGATGAGGTCTTCTTGCGGCTGAAACGCCTCATTACCAGCGGCGAATTGATGCCGGGCGACGACATGCCTTCGGAACGCGAACTGATGGAGCGTTTCGAGGTCGGCAGGCCGGCGATTCGCGAGGCGATGCAGGCGCTGAGCAATATGGGCCTGGTCGCGATCTCGCATGGCGAGCGCGCCAAGGTGCTGCAGCTGACCGCCAAGTCGATCATCAAGCAGGTCGATGGCGCCGCCAAGATCATCCTGTCGTCGTCGAAGGACACGCTGGAGCACCTGAAGACCGCGCGCATCTTCTTCGAGCGCGGCATGGTCAGGGAAGCCGCCGAAAAGGCCACCGCCGAGGATGTGCTGCGGCTCAGGGCCACCGTTGCCGAACAGCGCGGCTTTCGCGGCGATTCCGAAGCCTTCATCTCCGCCGACATGAAATTCCATACGCAGATCGCCGCGATCTCCGGTAACCCGATCTATGTTGCCGTCAGCGAGGCGATGCTGGGCTGGCTGAAGGAATACCACACCGAAATGCTGATCTGGACCGGCAAGGAAAAGTTCACGCTGACCGAGCACGAAGAGATCATCGGCCGCATCGAGAAGAAGGATGCCGATGGCGCCGAGAAGGCGATGATCAAGCATCTCGAACGCTCGCGCGCGCTCTATGTGATGAATTCCGAAAAGTAACTTCAGCCGAGCCGGGTGATCGCGTAAGGCGTCATCACGACCTGGCCTCGGTCAAAAGCTGAAATGTCGACCTGCACGTCTTCCGCCGTCAGGTTCGCCAGCCACGCGATTGTCTTGCCCGAGGCGGAGCGCCCGGCCAGCGCCAGCACCTTGGTTTCATCGCTCGTCCTTGCCGACACATGCGCAAGGCCGGCCAGCTCGCAAAGCCCCTTGATGGCCCCGAAGATCGGCCGGCGCGATCCTTCCGCGACGGGTTCTCCGGATGACGCCAGCACGCCGAACGGTCCGGTGA
>NZ_RZPH01000221.1:0-7016 GCF_004022825.1 Mesorhizobium sp. M7A.F.Ca.CA.004.04.2.1 | reverse complement strand
AGACAGCTCGATAACCTGATGGTCGACTGGTTCCCTCTCCCTGAAGGAAAGTTCAAGGCAAATTTCATTGTCGGTTCCACCGCCCTGCCGAACCGCGTCCAGCAGCTTCTGCGGCACTATGCGGCCGTCCTTGTTGTAGGCGGCCGTGAACGGCCAGTGCCCGCCCTTGTTCATGGAAGACTGCTTGATGTGGATGATCGGCGATTGCAATGGAAACGCTTTCGCCCAAGCATAGGGATCGGTATCGGCAGGATCGGCCGAGGTCACGTCGCCATGGTCGATATCCACCATCATCTTCATCGGTATGGGCAGCTTCGCCGCATCGATGGCGCCTTGCAGCGTGGCGCAGCTTTCGATCGTGTGGCCGAACTCGCGGCCGACCGACATCGGCTCCCAGAACAGGTATGTCAGACCCGCCGCCTTGGCGTGTTCGGCCACCTCGCGCCAGCACTCGAGGGCGATATCGAGAAGCGCTGCCCGCCGTTGCGGATGGTCAAAGTCCTTGTGGGTGAAGATGGCGAACTGCGTGCCCATGCCCGACGCACCGAGTTCCGCGGAAATATCGGCGAAGGTCTTGAACCAGTCGACATAATAGCGCCGCACATCCGCATCCGGGTGGCCGAAATGGTTGAGCCGGCCATAAGGCCCCGTCATGCCGGAGGTGATCTTGACACCGGTCCGCGCCAAGGCGCTGTTGAACCGGCGCAGGAATTTGGCAATCGTCGCCGCCGGCCAGCCCGGATTGACGAATTCATGCGTCAGCTGCACGTCGCGGATGCCGATGCCATAGGCGATCGCATCGATCAGATCGTCTGGATCGGCGAAACGATTGACCAGCGGATTGGTGTTGAGGGAAAGCGTGAAGGCCATCAGTCCGCCGTCGCCATGATGTTATCGAACCAGTCTTCGAATGCTTTCCGTTCGGCCGCATCGATATGCAGGCCATGTTTGGTGCGGCGTTCCAGTATATCGGCTGATGTGCCGGCCCATTCGGTCTCGGCCAGGAACCTTGCCTCCCGTTCATATAGATCGGGACCGAAGCGGCGGCCGAGATCGGCTTCGCGCTGTGCGCCAGCGAGCAATTGCCTGGCGCGGGTGCCATAGCTTCGCGCGTAATGCTTCACCAGCGACGGGCTGAGCCATGAAAACTCGGAATGCAGATCGCTCAGGAACTGCTCGAAGTCCGCATTGGGCAGGTCGCCTCCCGGCAAGGGAATTTTGGCCGTCCAGGCTTTCTTCATCATCGGAAAAAACGGCTGGATCTTTTCCAGCGCGTGTTCCGACAGCTTGCGGAAGGTGGTGATCTTGCCGCCGAATACCGAAAGCAGCGGCGCGTTGCCGTTGGAGGCGTCGAGTTCGAAAATATAGTCGCGCGTCACCGCGCTTGGATTGTCGGCATTGTCGTCATAGAGCGGACGCACGCCCGAGAAACTGTAGACCACGTCCTGTGGCGTCAGCTGCCGCTTGAAATAGCGATTGACCACCTTGATCAGATAGTCGACTTCGCTGGCCTCGGCGACCACTTCCTCGGGCCTGCCTTCGTAGGGAATGTCGGTGGTGCCAATCAGCGCCAGATCGTTCTCATACGGATTGACGAAGATCACCCGCTTGTCGTTGTTCTGAATGAGATAGGCTTGCCGCCCCTCCCAGAATTTGGGCACGACGATATGGCTGCCCTTCACCAGACGAACATTGCGGGTGGAATTCTGGCCGGCGACGCGGCTGACAATGTCGTTGACCCAGGGGCCTGCCGCGTTGACCAGCGCCCGCGCCCGGACCTTCGTCACCGAACCCGTGCGACCATCCTGCATGTCGATCGACCACAGTCCGTTTTCGCGACGGGCCGCGACACAGGCGGTGCGCGTGAGCACTCTGGCACCGCGCTGCCGGGCATCCAGAGCGTTGAGCAGCACCAGGCGCGCATCGTCGACCCAGCAGTCGGAATATTCGAAACCGCGCTTGAACTCGTCCTTGATTGGCGCACCTTCCGGCGCAGTCTTGAGGTTCAGTGTTCTTGTCCCCGGCAGGCGTTTACGGCCGCCAAGGTGGTCGTAGAGAAACAGCCCGAGCCGGACCAGCCATGCCGGCCTGTCTTGCGGGCTGTGCGGAAGAACGAAGCGCATCGGCCAGATGATGTGCGGCGCCGCCTCGAGCAGCACCTCGCGTTCGATCAGTGCTTCGCGAACCAGCCGGAATTCATAATATTCGAGGTAGCGCAGGCCGCCATGCACCAGCTTGCCGGAGCGCGAGCTCGTGCCTTGCGCGAGATCGTCCTTTTCGCACAGGATGACGGACAGCCCGCGACCTGCCGCATCACGCGCTATGCCGGCTCCATTGACGCCGCCGCCGATCACGAAGAGATCGACGACATCTGTTGTATTGCTCAAGATCCTGCTCCTGTGCGGTGCGCCATGCCCTTCCACACCGGCCGAAGCGCCTGACGCGCTGCAACGAAGGAAGGGAAGAGGGCATCGTAGGTTTGCGAAAGCGCCTCGTCATAGGCATCGCAGTCGCCGAGAAGCGGCGTCACCCATTCGGCGGCGCAGTCTTCCATCGAGCCATAGACGCCGAGGCCGACCGCGGCCATCATCGCGGCGCCTGCCGCGCCGGCTTCCTGGCGACTGCTGGTGCGCACCTGTGCCCTTGTCGCCGCTGCGATGATGCGGCGTAGGGACGGGCTGCGCGCGGCGCCGCCCGACAGGCGGATTTCGCCCGGCACGGCGCCCATCGCCTGGTAGCAATCGCGTGCGGCGAAGGCCAGTCCCTCGAGGACGCCGCGCGCCAGATCGCCAAAGCCATGCTTGACCGAAAGGCCGATGAATCCCGCGCGTGCGTCAGGATCGACGAACGGTCCTCTTTCACCGGCCAGCGATATATAAGGCTGGTAGATCAGCGAACCAGGCTCCGATGCTTCCACCCAAGCGTCGAGGGCCTTCAGCAACTCGTCATGAGAAGGCTTGCCGCCAGCCGTGGCGAGCACGTCGCGCGCTAGGCCAAGCACCCAATCTATGTTGAGCGTCGCCGCCATGTTGGACTGCAATTGGGCAAAGGCGCCTGGAATAGGCATGGCGATCGTGTAGCCGGAGCCATCGTCGTTCAGCACGACATCGTCGGGAGTGGCGGCAAAGCGTGTGTGTATGCCGGTCGAGCCGATGACCGTGCAGCCGACATTGCCCGAGGGATCATAGAGGCCGGCTCCGAGCGCCGTCATGACCATATCGACGTAACCCAGCACCACCGGCGTGCCTTCGAGCAGGCCGGTCTCTGCCGCCGCCGACCGCGACAGCGGATGATGGTCGGTGGTGCCTTCGAGCATGGGAGGCAACAGGCGGCGATGCGTCGTCAGATCCAGGATGTCGAGGGCTTCGTCGGAATAGCTGCGCGACCGAAAATCGCCGAAGGTGAAGGTTCCCTCGGAGGGATCCGTGGCGCGTTCGCCTGTCATCTTGAAGTAGAGCCAATCCTTGCAATGCAGGGCGGTCGCCGCCCGCTCCAGCATGTCGGAATAGTTTTTTTTCATGAAGGCAAGCTGGGCGCCTTGCTGGCAGGAATTGAGACCCGTGCCGGTCAACTCGAACCGCCTGCGATCCCGGGGATCGGCGCGCATCTCGTCCACCAAATGTCCAGCGCGGGCATCGAGCCACAGCCAGGCGCGCGAGACAGGCAAGCCCTCGCCATCGATCAGCCAGGTTCCGTCGCCCTGCCCGGTGATGGCCACCGCTGCGGTTCGTTGCGCGAGGTCGGGAACCTTGGCCGCGAGATCGCGAACGGTCCGCGCCATGTCGCGCCAGGTCTGGTCGAGGTCCTGCTCGGCGCCGCCGCCTTCCAGCGTGACGAAGCTGTTGGGCACCGACGTCATGGCGAGCTGCCGCCCGGACAGGTCGAAAGCGATCGATTTGATCACCGACGTTCCCGCGTCGATGCCGATCAGCAGGTCTTTCATGCCGCAAATTCCGGTTGGTTGCGAAGGCGGTTCACGAGGGCAGTCATTTCGTAGAAGAGGCAGGGAGTGTCCGCAAGGACACCCCCTGTACAGGTATTACTCAGACAGCACGAAGGGTGCGGTGTACTTGTCGACATTGTCCTTGGTGATGAGAAGGCAATCGAACAGCTGCTTCTCGGTCGCCGCACCGGTGGCACCTGTCTTGATGAACGAGTCCGCCTGCTGCACGGCCTTGGCCGAGAAGATGGCGACCGGCTGAAGCACGGTGTACTGCAGTTCGCCGGACTTGATCGCCGCAACCGCATCCGGGGAGCCGTCGAAGCCGCCGACCTTGATGCCGGCGAGCTTGCCGGCTTCCTTCAGCGCCGCAACCGCGCCAAGCGCCATCTCGTCATTGCCGCTGATCACGGCGATGATGTCGGGATTGGCCTGCAGCATGCTCTGCATCTTGTCGTGGCCCTGGGTACGATCCCAGTTGGCGACCTGCGAAGCAGCCTTTTCGAGATCCGGGTACTGGCTCAGCACAGTCGCGTAACCGTTCGAGCGCGTAGCGGCGTTGTTGTCAGACGGGGCGCCGAGCAGTTCGACATATTTGCCCTTTTCGCCGACGGCCTGCACCCACTGCTGGGCACCGAGAGCAGCGCCTTGCGCGTTGTTGGAAACGAGCTGACCCTTGGCGAGGCCTTCCTGATTGATCTCGGCATTGACGAGGAACACCGGGATGTTGGCTGCAATCGCCTTCTTCACCGCACCGACAGAGCCGTCAGCGTTGGCCGGATCGAGGATGATCGCCACCGACTTGTTGGTGATGGCGGTGTCGATCAAATTGCTTTCGGTATTGGTATCGCCCTTGTGGGCGCCGACATTGGCTGTATAGCCAAGCTTCTCGGCCTCGGCCTTGGCGACGTTGCCCTCAGTCAGCCAGTAGGGGTTGGCCGGATCGTTGACGATGATCGAGATCAGGCCCGCGGCTGACGCGGCGGCCGTGAACCCGACGACCATCGCGGCGGCGAGCAGACTTTTCAGCATGGTTTTCATGTACATTCCTCCAATGATTACGCGGTGTTGCTGCCAGTTCACCTGGCAATCTTCCCTTGGGCAGGATTGGCCGGTTCGGCCTTCCCCCGTTTCTGAGAAGTCGGTTGGCCACCTGTCGCGCTTGGGAGCTTGCTACGGCGGCGATACTGAACGGCATTGAGGAGCACGGCGAGCACGATGACCGCGCCCGTGAACACTGTCTGCCAGTAGGATGAGATGCCGATGATCACCAGACCGTCGGACAGGAAGCCGATGACGAAGGCCCCGAGCAGGGTTCCGCGGATGTTGCCACGGCCGCCGGTCAGTGCCGCGCCGCCGATGACGACGGCCGCGATGGCCGTCAATTCGTAGGTGGTGCCCGCGGTCGGTCCCGCCGACGTCAACTGCGATGACAGGATCAGGCCGGCAATAGCGGCGCAGATGCCTGACAGCACATAGACCGAAATCTGCACCGTCTTGACCGGAACGCCGGACAGTTCGGCCGCGCGCTCGTTGCCGCCCGAGGCGTAGAGCCAGCGCCCGAAGGCGGTGCGGTTCAACACGATGCTGCCGATCAGCGCGATGACCACGAGAACCACGACGCCCGTCGGCACGCCGAACAAGCGGTTGAAGCCAAGCGCATCGAAGCCGGTGTTTCCGAGCTCCGGCTTGCCGCCGAGATTGTTATAGGTCAGGCCGCTGGTCATCAGCAGCGCCAGGCCGCGCGCCATGTACATGACGCCGAGCGTGGCGACGAACGCCGGAACCTTGAAGCGCGCAATGAGCACGCCGTTGATCAGCCCGACGACCGCGCCCAGCATGCAGGCCAGCACCGCAACCACCCAGACCGGCGGATAGAGAACGACGCCCAGCCAGGTCAGCGTCACCCCTTGCATCAGGAATCCGGCAACGACGCCGGCCAAACCCAGCGTCGACCCCACCGACAGATCGATGCCGCCATTGAGGATGACGAGCAGCATGCCGATCGCGAGGATTCCGAAGATGGCGACATGCGAAGCCATGGTCAGGAAGTTCGCCACCGAGAGGTAGTAGGGCGACAGGATCGAGAAGACGACGATGATGACGATCAGGGCAAAGAAGGCCCGGCCCTCGAGCAGCAACTTGGCGAGATCGAAGCCTTCGCTCGCGCTTGGACTGGACTGTTTTCTGGCCTGGCTGACGTCGGTCATGGGTCTGGGCTCCGAAATTCTGGTGATCAGGCGACCACGGCTTCGCCGGAGGCGGCCATGATCTGCTCTTTGGTGGCGTTGGCGCCGAATTCAGCTGAAATCCTGCCACGCCGCATGACGACGATGCGGTGGGCAATGCTGAGGCATTCGTTGACCTCAGAGGTCGAGAAGACGACCGCAAGCCCTTGAGCGGCGCGTTCGCTCAACAAGCGGAAGACCTCGGCCTTGGCGCCAACATCGATGCCGCGGCTCGGCTCGTCGAGGAGGATGACCTTGGGCTTGGTCGTCAGCATCTTGCCGATGACGACCTTCTGCTGATTGCCACCCGACAGCGATCCGATCATGGCGTTGCCACCTGCGGTCTTGACAGTCACCTTGCGGATCGAGTCTTCGACCAGCTCTCGCTCCCTGGAACGGGACAGAAACAGCCCCTTGGCGAACGCCTCGATGCTGGCAAGCGAGAGATTGCGGCCGACGGTCATCGTTTGCACCAGCCCGTCGCGCTGGCGGTCCTCGGGGACCAGCACAAGCCCTCTGGAGATGCGCTGGGCAATGCTCAACCCCGAGACGTCCTCGCCTTCCAGAAGCGCGCGACCGCCCGCCATCGGCACTCGTCCGGCGACGGCCTCCAGCAATTCCGTGCGCCCGGCGCCCATTAGCCCATAGATGCAGACGATCTCGCCGGCCCTGACGTCCAGCGACAGGTGATCGACGACGGAATAGCCCGAGCCCGAAGTGTCAACGACGCTGACGTCCTCGATCGAAAGGGCGACCTCGCCGAACGCATGACCGGTCGGCGGCGAGCCGAGATCGAAATTCTCGCCGACCATGTTGCGCACGATCCACTCGAGGTCGATGTCCCTGGC